>JANOCH010000178.1:0-3530 GCA_031412015.1 Chitinophagaceae bacterium | reverse complement strand
CGCTAATGTTGAACTAAAAAAAGAGATTAAAAATGGCATTAAGAAAATTTAAACCTATTACAGCCGGAACTCGTTGGAGAATCGGTAATGCGTACGCTGAGGTTACTACCAATGTTCCTGAAAAGACCCTGGTAGAAGCTAAACCAAGAACCGGCGGACGTAACTCTTCTGGTCACCTGTCTATGCGCTATAGAGGCGGTGGTCATAAGAAAAAATACCGTGTTATTGATTTCAAACGTAACAAACAAGGTGCTGCTACGGTAGTATCTATTGAATATGATCCGAACCGTACAGCATTCATCGCTTTATTGAATTATGCAGATGGTGAGAAGCGTTACATCATCGCTCCGCAAGGTCTTGAAGTGGGTGCAACAGTTGAGAGTGGAGATAGTGTAGCTCCTGAGATCGGAAATGCATTACAAATGAAAAATATGCCGTTGGGTACTAACGTGCACAACATTGAAATGCAACCTGGCCAGGGTGGCAAATTATCCCGCAGCGCTGGTTCTTCTGCTCAGTTGACGAACAAGGAAGAAAAGTATGCTGTATTGAAAATGCCTTCTGGTGAGTTAAGAAAAGTGTTGATCAATTGCTATGCGACAGTAGGTGTGGTAAGCAACAGCGATCATAGCTTGCAGAGCATGGGTAAAGCCGGCCGCAACAGGTGGAAAGGCATCAGGCCAAGAACCCGTGGTGTAGCCATGAACCCTGTAGATCACCCGATGGGTGGTGGTGAAGGTAAAGCTTCAGGTGGTCAGCCTCGTTCTAGAAATGGTCAGTACTCAAGAGGTCTGAAAACAAGAACCAAAGGAAAAGGAAGTGATAAGCTTATCATTCAACGTAAGAACGGAAGCAAACTGGCTAAATAAAATAACCAATACAAATTCCGGAGATTGAGCGAGGGATTTGGTCCCGCCCTGGGCGGGATTGGAATTTAAAAAAAAATACTATGGCACGTTCGATTAAAAAAGGCCCTTATGTAGCGACTCATCTTGAAGCAAAGGTGGTAGCTATCAATGAAGGCAAAAACAAAAAAGGCGTCATCAAAACATGGAGCCGCCGTTCCACTATCACACCGGATTTTGTGGGTCACACTTTTGCTGTGCACAATGGCCACAAATTCATCCCGGTGTATATAACGGAGTTCATGGTTGGTCACAAGTTGGGAGAATTCGCACCAACCCGCCAGTTTAAAGGACATTCAAGCAAGAAAGGAGATTGATAAAATAGTCGTGAGTGGTTGGTCAAGAGTCGGGAATGACTCCAGACTCCAGGATCCGAACTAAAAACTAAATAAATGGAAGCAGTAGCAAAACTGAGAAATTATCCCACATCGCCCCGTAAAATGCGGTTGTTGGCTGATCTGATCCGCGGTCAGAAAGTTGAGAAGGTATTAGCCGAGCTGGAGCACAATGCAAAACACCCGGCAGTTCCGCTACGTAAACTGGTGTTGAGTGCAATCAACAACTGGAAGCAAAAAAACGAAGGTGGCGATGAAAGTCAACTTGTGGTGAAGACCATTTTTGTAGATGGCGCCAGAACATTGAAGCGTATGCGTCCGGCACCACAGGGTCGTGGTTACCGTGTTCGCAAACGCAGCAACCACGTGACAGTGATCGTTGACACAAAAGAAAATAAAAACTAAACGAATTAATAAACCAATAACATGGGTCAAAAAGCAAATCCGATTGGTAACAGGTTAGGCATCATCCGTGGATGGGAATCTAACTGGTACGCTGATAAAAAGAATTATGCTACCAGGCTGATCGAGGATCATAAGATCAGAACTTACCTGAATGCCCGTATCAACAAAGGTGGAATTTCAAAGATCGTTATTGAAAGAACCTTAGGTAAATTGATCATCACGATCCATACATCCAAACCCGGTATCATTATCGGTAAAGGTGGTGGTGAAGTAGATCGTATCAAAGAAGAGTTGAAGAAGCTGACCGGTAAAGATGATGTACAGATCAACATCCTGGAGATCCGCCGTCCTGAACTCGATGCGATGATCGTGGGTGATACCATTGCCCGCCAGATCGAAAATCGTATCAACTTCAAACGTGCGACTAAAATGGCGATCGCTTCCTCACTCCGGATGGGTGCGGAAGGTATCAAGATCAAATTGAGCGGACGTTTGAACGGAGCTGAAATTGCCCGTAGTGAAGAGTTTAAACAAGGCCGTGTTCCATTGCATACTTTCCGTATGGATATTGACTATGCAAACGTATTTGCCCAGACTGTTTATGGTAAGATAGGTATCAAGGTTTGGATTTGTAAAGGCGAAGTATTGACTAAGAGAGATTTGAACCCAAATTTCGTAGCCGGTGGTAAGAATGAAGGAGCAGCAGGCGGTGAAAGAAGAGAAAGAAGGGATGATCGTCATGGTGGTCATGACCGTCGCGATGACAGAAGAGGCGGAGGCGGTGGTGGAGATAGAAGAGGTGGCGGCGGTGGCCGTGGTGGAGAAAGAAGAGGATAAATGAGTTACCGGTTACTGGTTATATGTTTCCGGTTCAATAAAAATTGAAAGTTTCACTACTGGTAACCCGTAACCGGAAACTGGTAATAAATAAGCAGAGTTATGTTACAACCGAAAAGGACAAAGCATCGGAAAATGCAGAAGGGTCGCATGAAAGGCGATTCGAAAAGAGGTACTACTATTTCTTTTGGTTCTTTCGCACTGAAAGCATTGGATAGTCACTGGATCACAGACCGCCAGATTGAAGCTGCCCGCCAGGCGCTGACCCGTGAGATGAAGCGTGAAGGTAATGTGTGGATCCGCATTTTCCCTGATAAGCCAATTACGAGAAAGCCGGCCGAAGTGAGAATGGGTAAGGGTAAAGGTAACCTGGAATTCTGGGCTGCCGTGGTACAGCCAGGCCGTATCATATTTGAAGTGGATGGTGTAAGCGAACAAGTCGCCCGTGCATCACTGGCCCTGGCTGCAGGTAAATTGCCGATCAAAACAAAGTTCGTTGTACGCAGAGATTTAGTAACAGCATAACTAGATTAATTAGCTGATTTGCAACTAAGAGCCGGATGAATTAGCACAGTAGCAAATTATCACATTATCAAATTGATAAAGATGTCAAAGAAAACAGATTTTGTAAAAAGCATACACGGGTTAAATGAGAATGATCTTAAGGCCCGGATCGAGGAGGACAAACAGCGTTTGAAAAAACTGGAGTTTGCTCATGCTATCTCTCCGCTGGAAAATCCAATGATTATTCGCGGAGTACGCAAGGATATTGCCCGCCTGATGACGGAATTGAAGTTAAAGCAACAGCAAGCATAAAAAGCTAATAAAATGGAAGAAAGAAATTTAAGAAAAACAAGAACAGGTGTTGTTACCAGCAACAAAATGGCGAAGACCATTACTGTGGCTATTGAAAGAAAAGTAAAACACCCGATCTATGGTAAGTTCGTAAAAAAGACTACCAAATTCCATGCTCATGATGATAAGAATGAGTGCAGTATAGGTGATACAGTAAAGATCATGGAAACCCGCCCGCTGAGTAAGACGAAGC
>JANOCH010000177.1:0-5225 GCA_031412015.1 Chitinophagaceae bacterium | reverse complement strand
CCGGCAACCAAATAACCTGTAAAGGCTGGATACAGGAAGCCGCTTTGCGGATGTTATTAAACAATCTTGATCCCGAAGTAGCTGAGCGTCCCGACGATCTTATTGTGTATGGAGGAAGAGGGAAAGCGGCCCGAAACTTTGAAGCGCTTGACAATATAATCGCCGCATTAAAAATATTGGAGAATGAGGAATCACTGTTGATCCAAAGTGGTAAACCGGTTGGTATACTCAAAACGCATAAGGATGCGCCAAGAGTGTTGATCAGTAATTCGCAATTGGTTCCCAACTGGGCCAACTGGAAGCATTTTGATGAACTGGAAAAAAAAGGCCTCATGATGTATGGCCAGATGACCGCCGGCTCCTGGATCTATATCGGTTCGCAGGGAATTGTACAGGGTACCTATGAAACCTATGCTGCTGCTGCCAACAAACATTTTAATGGAACATTGAAAGGAACATTGAACGTAACCGCCGGCCTGGGTGGTATGGGCGGCGCACAACCGCTGGCGATTAGCATGAATGAAGGTGTTGCTCTCGTAGCCGAAGTAGAAGAGTGGCGTATTGATAAACGTATCGAAACAAAATACCTCGATGAAAAACATACCAGCATTGATGAGGCGATCAATGCAGCTATTCATTATCGCCGGGAAGGAGAAGCGAAAAGCATTGGTGTATTGTGTAATGCCGTTCACCTGCTTGACCGGCTGATACAAAGAGATATCATCCCCGACACGCTGACTGATCAAACCAGTGCACACGATCCGCTGATCGGTTATATACCGCATACATTGACCAATGAACAGGCAAATGTACTCAGGGAGCAAAACCCACAGCATTATCTTGCGCTTAGTTATGAGAGCATGCACCTCCATGTACAATTGATGCTGGAGTTGATGGACAAAGGTGCTATTACTTTTGATTATGGAAACAATATCAGGGCAAGGGCACAGGAATACGAACAGCAACATCCCGGAAACATCACACAGGTGCCGCATTATAAGGCCGGTCGTTGTTTTGATTTTCCCGGTTTTGTACCTGCATATATACGGCCGCTATTTTGTGAAGGCAAGGGCCCTTTTCGCTGGGCCGCATTAAGTGGTGATCCCAATGATATTGCCGTTACCGATGAACTCATCATGAACATGTTTCCTGAAAACAAAGGCATGCTGCGCTGGATGAAAATAGCCAAAGAAAAAATCGCTTTCCAGGGATTGCCGGCGAGAATATGTTGGCTGGGACAAGGTGAAAGGGAAAAAGCCGGTCTTGCATTCAATGAACTGGTGCGTTCCGGAAAATTAAAAGCTCCCATTGTCATTGGTCGTGATCACCTCGATACCGGTTCTGTCGCTTCACCCAACAGGGAAACTGAAGCTATGCTGGATGGTAGTGATGCCGTGGCCGACTGGCCTATATTAAATGCCTTGGTTAATACGGCCGGCGGTGCCAGTTGGGTAAGCCTGCATCATGGCGGTGGAGTAGGGATGGGATATAGCATACATGCCGGTATGGTGATCGTCGCCGATGGAACGGACGATGCAGAAGAAAGATTAAGAAGAGTATTACGAAATGATCCCGGGATGGGAGTGATAAGGCATGCAGACGCCGGATATGAAGTAGCCAAAGCCAATTCGATCGCACATGGGCTGGACCTGGTTGATAAAATCAGGAAAGCATAGTGTTGGACTGATTTTGTCTGAAACGATCAAAAGAATCCGGTTTTCCACATTGCTATGGGTAAACTATTAGCAGATAGACCCGTAGCCCCTTAAATGGGGTTTATGGAAGCAAGAAGATTAATTTAATACCAGTCATTTCGTAATTATACGGCCACCGATTTAAAAATAATCTTTACATTCAGTTTCCAAAATTTTTTCACCTTAAATACCCACACACACATGAGAAAGTTCATTTACGCAGGTACTGCCGTAGCCTTGCTTACAGTTGTCATTGTCAGTTGTAAAAAATCGGCCAGCGTTGCTGCAGACCCCAGCCTCGTGACGGCCGATGAAAAAGCGTTGGTCGCTTCGGCCGGCTTCAACGAAAATTGGGTCGAAAAAAATTCAGATGGCTCTTACCTTGTTGAAGGAGATATTCTTTTAACCAAAGCACAATTAAAGGAAATGGCAGGAACTTCACCTACCCATAATTTTATTGTAGCGGATGAAGAGCATTATCGCACTTATAATGTAGTGAGTACTCCCAGCAGCGGAACAAGAACCATCACCGTGAGATTGGGAAGCGGCTTCCCCAGTTATTATTCTACAGCCCTGGACAATGCATTAGCCAGGTATAATGCATACGGCTTAAAAATTAATTTCCTTCGGGTAAGCAGTGGTGGTGATATCGTAGTTGATGGCGCGAACCTCGGAACCTCCGGTGGCGGCTGTATATTGGGCCGGGCTTCCGGTTTCCCAACGTCAAGCGGAAATCCTTCACCAGGCTTCACACTCAGCACCAGTAGTTGTGCTATCAGTTATTTAAATACAGTTGATAAGGTAGACGAAGTAATTGCCCACGAGATCGGCCATTGCATCGGTTTCCGGCATACTGACTATAAGAGAAGAAATAGCTGCGGACCCGGTGCCGGTGAATCGGCAGGTAGTATCGGCGCGGTGCATATCCCCGGCACACCTACCAATGTATCCGGTTCATACAATTCATGGATGATGGCTTGTACCAATGGCAGCCCTGTTTTCAATGGCGATGATGGTATCGCTTTGAACTATGTATATTAAAAGTTATTGATCGATAACGATCCCTTTCTTTTTTAAGAAAGGGATTTTTTTTGATAAGAATTTGAATGCCGGCCTAACAGTTATGGAAGTAACTTTATCGGCTGTCAGATTATTCATGTTTATTGTTGCATTACCGGAATGTGTGTACTCATAAGATATAAGTTCAATTACCGTATCGGGTTGCTGTTTTCTCTTTTGATAATGCAGTTTATCTCGTTGGCCCAGCAAAAACCAATGCTGTTCGTGGATAGTGTATTTAGCAGGTTGTCGGGTGCCACCGTCCTACCGGGGACCGATGCCGGACCTTATTATATTGTTGCCTGGGAAAAAACTATTCCCAGCGATTTTAAGATAGTTCGTCGGCTTGATGAAAAAATGGCGATCATCACTGTAGATAACCAGGCTGCAACTAAATTATTGAATAAGCAAATAAGGATTGCAGCAGCAAATGACCGTTGGAAGCTTACGCCAGGAGCAGAAAAAGCAATGGAGAAAAATAGTAACGAAGTACAATCGTATATACTCACGGGATTTGATATCGATACACTGACTGCTTCCCTGCAAAACATTCCCGTCGCAACCATCCAATGGATTGACAGGTCATCAAATACCGTAATAGTTAGTGCCACCGGGAAATCGGTAAGAGACCGATTGCTCCTATTAAAGGAAGTTATATTCGTTGACCTCCGTTCGGAGCCACACACGGAAATAAATATCATTGGTTATAACAGGAGCTTTAATGGCATCAACGCTGTAGATTATTCTATTCCTTCCGCCAATGGAAAAAATATAATGGTAGGAGTGAAGGAACAAAAAATGGAAGAAACTGATCTCGATCTTTATAAAAGAGTGAAACCTTCGCCGATCGCAGCTGCTGCCATTACCAACCATGCCACCGTAATAGCCTCCATCATCGGTGGCGCCGGCAACAGTTATTATGATGGAAGAGGCATTGCGAATGGTTGTTTTTTTTTCCCAAGTTCATTTGATAACCTCTTTGCGGATGATGCTACAATATTAAATGCGAACAATGTCACAGTGCAAAATCATTCGTACGGAACTATCGTGCAGCAGTTTTACGGTGCGGAAGCAATAAGCTATGATGCGTTGACATGGTTGAATAAAAAATATATTCCGGTTTTTTCCGCGGGTAACCAGGGAACAACTTCTGCTACTGATGGCCAATATGCGAATATTAGCGGTTATGCTAATCTCACGGGCAATTTCAAAATGGCCAAGAATGTCATCACGGTTGGCGCTATCGATAACAAAGGAAATATTCCTGAGGAAAGCTCCGCCGGCCCATTGTACGACGGTAGAATAGCTCCGCAATTAATAGCACTGGGCCCCAATGGTACTTCCGATGCTGCCGCGGTTGTCAGCGGCGCCATCGCCGTGATGCAGCAGGTATATGCCGACAGTAATAGCCAAACAATTCCAACGGCATCGCTGATCAAAGCTATTTTATACAACAATGCTGATGATATTTATAACCCCGGTATTGATTATAAAACCGGTTATGGTCAGCTCAATAGTTTTGCCTCCGTCAAAGCCATACAGCAAAAAGAGTATGATGGCAATGCTTTATCACAATCGGGCTCATGGGCAAAAACAATTTCAGTACCAGTTAATGCCGCACAATTGAAAGTGACGCTGGCATGGACGGACAGTACTGCTATGGTCAATAATAACAAGGCGCTTCTCAACGATCTTGATCTTGAAGTAGAGGAAATGAATAATGGTATCGTCTACCAGCCATGGGTTTTAAATGCGACAGCGCATATTGATTCATTGGCTAAACTTCCCAATAGAAAGCGTGATTCACTGAATACCGCTGAGCAAGTGAGTATTCAATTGCCGGCAGCGGGTAATTATCAATTGAAAGTTTCAGGCGCAGATATTAACGTCGCATCAATGCCATTTCATGTAGCCTGGCATATTGATACACTCAATACATTTCATTTTACCAGCCCGCAACATACCAGCGATGTCAACAGGGCGGAAGATGCCAACTTGTTTATCCGCTGGAAAACGTTTGTGGCCGACACCAATACAACCGGTAATTTATACATCAGTTATAACAGGGGCAGTAGTTGGCAACTGATCCAACCATCGTATAAAATTTATCGCAACCAATACCAATGGCCCATCAAGGATACCAGTAGCGCCGCGGTATTAAAAATGGAAACACCTTTTGGTGATTTTTTATCAAAAGAATTTATCATCAGCAAAGTTACCAGGCCAGCCATCGATTTTATCTGTACAGATTCATTTGCGCTATCGTGGAAGAAACATGTTGACGCCAGCCACTATAAGATCTTTGCTTTAACAGACAGCGCTTACCTAAAACAAATCCTGACGGTTGCCGATACGTTCGCTGTATTGAAGCGTTCGTTGTTTCCGTGGCTGGTTTACGCTGTTGAGCCTGTATTAAATAACAATATTCCTGCGGCCCGCAGTATCGCCCTTGATATCAGGCTGCAGGGTACC
>JANOCH010000176.1:0-10105 GCA_031412015.1 Chitinophagaceae bacterium | reverse complement strand
TGTGTGACAGAATACAATCGTATTTTTACCTGCACTCTAAAAAATTTCAACTCTTTTTTTGAATAACCAGGAGCAACGTAGCCAGCTTTGGTTTGGTTTCTTTTTTTTTCAAATGTTACTAACATCATTGATCTTTTTACTTATGTAAGAATTAATACTTTACGAGCTTATCGTACTATTCCTATGTTGACAAAATTCATTACCAAAGTCTTGCAGGCAGAGAAGAAGTTGATTAGTTTAGCGTCCTGTTCGATCCTCTCCTGGTAACAACCGGGAACTATCCTCCGAGAAACAATTCTTTAATTTCCATTCCTCCGACAACCGATCTTTAGAATCTACTATCTCCTGCGAAAAACAATTCCAATAGCCTGAATTGTTTAACTTTTAAATGTACCCCTATGAGCAGGATTTTCACCGAAGATCAGGTATTGATCGATCGCCTTGGTATTAATGACACAGACGCTTTTGAAGAACTTTACCGCCGTTACTGGTACGGTTTATATCGCTACTGTGTGAAAAAACTTCACTCCGAAAAAGACGCCAGGATCATTGTAAGAGATATTTTCGTAGCCATCTGGGAAAAAAGAGAGACGCTTCCTGTTTCCTTTTCTATATCTAAATATTTGTACGAAGAGGTAAGAAATAAGGTAGTAAAATGCCTGAATCAAAAATTAGCCGATGCCAACTTTAGTGGCTGTGTTGAGCAATGGCTGGATACCGAGTTTAGTGTACAATCGTTGCAGGCAGCCAGAATGCCGGTCAAAAAGGAATATACTTTTATCAATAAGCCTTCAGAATTGATCAGGCAGCAAACAGGGCAAATTGGGATCGAGCATAATACTATTGACAGTATAAAATGGATGTTCCAGTCGCTTACCACCAAACTTTCACTTAACCACCTTTTATCTTATACAAAAAATTGATTGAAATGAAACCTGAAATTTTACACCGCAAACTGGAAAGATATATCACTGGTAAATCGATGCCAGCTGAAACAAAACAAATTCAAACCTGGTTGTCTTGTACATCACCGGACAAACCATTAACACCTGAAGAAAAGTCATTGCTTGAATTAGAAATTCTCCAGGAATTGCAGGCCCATACAGCCTACCCCTTGTTTTATCCAAAAAAGAACAAAAGTTGGTGGCAGAAGATCACTGCTTTATTTTAATGCCGGTCTGAAGTTCGAAAGACAAGCTTAACTTTGAAGCTCGCTGAACCTGCCTGCGGACAGGCAGGCGTTTAAACTCCGGAACTTCTTAGTATGATCAGTAAAGTATGCATGCCCATCTTTGAGGAAAGTATCGGCCATTACCATATTAATGACAATGTTGATACCCCCATCAGCAATCCCTACCCAAAAGATAAGATAGAACACCTGCTATACTTAAAAAACTGGATAGACACCGTACAGTGGCACCTGGAAGACATTATCCGCCATCCGGCTATCAACCCCATCGAAGCATTGTCAATAAAAAGAAGAATAGACTCTTCCAACCAGGAAAGAACGGATGTTGTGGAATATATTGACAGCTATTTTCTCGAGCAATACAAGACTATAAAACTCCAACCAGGAGCCTCTATTAATACGGAAAGCCCTGCCTGGGCCATTGACCGTCTTTCTATATTAGCACTAAAGATCTATCACATGGATGCAGAGGCCCATCGCACTGGTGCATCTGAAGAGCACAAGGCTGCGTGTCAAAAAAAACTGGCCATACTGCTGGAACAACGCAACGATCTTTCAAAAGCTATTGATGAATTGCTCCGCGACATTGAAGAAGGAAAGAAATACATGAAAGTGTATAAGCAAATGAAAATGTATAACGACCCTTCTTTAAATCCTGTATTGTACCAGCAGCAAACCTCGCCGGCAAATGAATCCTAAACATATATTGGTGATCAGGCTGTCGGCAATGGGCGATGTGGCCATGACGGTTCCCGTGTTACAAGAATTATTACAACAAAATCCGGGGGTACAATTAACCGTTCTGACGCAAAAATTGCTGGTCCCGCTATTTGAGCCCCTGGAAAGAACAACGGTGTTTACGGTTGAAACAAAAGGGAAGCACAAAGGACTAATAGGCTTGTATAAATTATTCAGGGAGTTAAAAAAGGAATATCGATTTGATGCTGTTGCCGATCTGCACAATGTACTAAGATCGAAAGTGATAAGTTTTTTATTCAAAACTGGCGGCATCAAAACAGCTTCTATTGATAAAGGAAGAAAGGAAAAGAAGGAATTAACTGCCAAAGAAAACAAAAAGCTGGTTCAATTGAAAACATCTTTTCAGCGTTATGCTGAAGTGTTTAATAAATTGGGGCTGGAGCTTTCTTTAAACACTACTCAACAGCCTTTTACAAAACAAGAACTCCCTTCTGCTGCTGCAACATTATTGAATCCGATCAAAAAAAATATCTGCATCGCTCCCTTTGCAAAGCATGAAGAAAAAATGTACCCGCTTGCAAAAATGAAAACAGTTACAAAAAGAATTTGGGAAAATAAACAATACCAAATCTTTTTATTAGGCGGAGGCAAACACGAAACCGATATTTTAAATGGATGGGAAAAAGACTTTCCGGGTGCCATTAGTCTTGCAGGAAAATTTTCATTTAAAGAAGAGCTCGCTATCATCAGCAATATGGATACCATGATAAGTATGGATTCCGCGAATATGCACCTGGCTTCTCTATTCGGTGTACCAGTAGTATCGGTGTGGGGAGCTACCCATCCTTTCGCCGGTTTTTATGGCTGGGCTCAGCCTGCGGATAATGCGGTGCAGATCGATTTATATTGTCGTCCCTGCTCTGTATTTGGTAACAAGGCCTGTTATCGTGGTGATCATGCTTGTATGCAGCAATTGCCGGAAGAAAAGATCGTTGAGAAAGTGATGAATATAATGCGATGACCGCTAAGTCATTTACTCTTCCGTATAATTAAGATCCTTATGGAATGTTTCTTCGGTAAAATAAGCGGCTATTAAAGTAATAGCCATTACGATTATTCCCGTAATGATTCCACTTTTTACGATATCCCATCCCCAATCTTTCTGAAAAACATTTAAGAACATAATATTGATCAATGGTAGTGCGCCTCTTACCATATTGGGAATAGTGGTTGCTGCTGTTGCGCGAAGGTTGGTACCAAATTGTTCAGCCCCCATGGTCACGAAAATGGCCCAGAAACCAGTACTAAAACCAAGCATCGCACAAGCGATATACATGATTGCGTCTGTTTGTACGGCCCCGCTAAAAAAGAAAATGCCCGAAAGAATAGTAAACAGGTAAAATAAATACAAGGCTTTTTTGCGACTCTGGAAATACTGACTAACGAAACCAACTAAAATATCGCCTACTGCAATGGCAGCATACGCATACATTATTGCCCGACCAGATTCTATTTTATTTTCCCCGTAAAAAGCAGTGGCAAAACGATTACTGTAATTGACCAGTATGCCTATCACATACCAGGTGGGCAATCCAATAAGAATGGCCAGGAAATATTTTTTAAATCGCTTGCCATTGTTGAAGAATAATAAAATGTTGCCCCTTGAAACATTCTGCTGCTTCACCTGTTTAAACATTCCACTTTCTGCTACACTGATCCTGAGGAACAATAAAGCGATACCTAATCCACCTCCTATCTTATAGCACAACCGCCAATCATTGGTGAACTTATAAGTAAAATAAGCGAAGACAGCTCCAAATAATCCAATACCGGCAACCAGTGAAGTACCAATACCTCTTTTTGCTTTTGGCAATAACTCACTGACCAATGTAATACCCGCACCCAACTCTCCTGCCAGTCCTATACCTGCTACAAATCTTGCATAAGCGTATTGATCCGTATCCTGAACAAACCCTGTAATAAAATTGGCGATGGAATAAAGAATGATAGAACCAAACAAAACGGAAAGCCTACCTTTTTTATCACCCATAATACCCCAGACAATGCCTCCAATCAACAGCCCGACCATTTGCCAGTTGATGATCTTGGTACTTGCCGCTAACACTGCTTTTCCATCCTCAAGGTTAACTCCAAGATCCTTTAAGCTGGGCTCTCTGACAATAGTAAACAACAACAGATCATATATGTCAACAAAATAACCCAGGGCGGCCACGATGACCGCGATACTAAAAACAGAACTTGATTTGGCAGGCAGGGACTGCATAAGGTTTATGGATTTACATTCGTATCTGCCGGCGGTGGGACAACTGATTTTTTGGCAAAAAACAATTTATATAAAACGGGCAGGGTCGTTACCAGGATGATAGCAATCGTGATGGCTTCAATATGATCCTTCAAACTAAATCCCCAGCGGCTTTGAACCCACGACTCAAGGAAATAACCACCCATCATCATGGAGGCCACCCAACAAATACTACCGATAATATTGTAAAACATAAAAACCGGCCGGTCCATCTTCACTACCCCGGCGACGATTGGCGCAAAGGTTCTGATGATGGGCAGAAATTTGGCAAGAAAGATAGTAGCCTTACCGTACCGGTGATAAAAATCGGTTGCCCTGACAAGGTGTTTCTTTTTGAAGAGCCAGGTTTCTTTACGTTCATATAACAGGGGTCCTGCTTTTCTTCCAAACCAATAACCGACCATGTTGCCGAGAATGGAAGCGATCATTACCAGTATCAGAATAACGAACCAGTGAACACCAAAAAATTCTTTAGCGAGGTCATCAACATATATACCCGCCGCGAACAACAATGAGTCTCCCGGGAAAAGGAAACCCACGAACAATCCTGTCTCAGCAAAAATGACAAGTAGTAAAATATACAAACCGCCATACTGAATGATCCACTCAATAAATCGTTGAATAAATCCGCCACTGTCTAATAAATAAACGTGCAATAAACTTTCCATATTAATCAAAACAGGTTTAATGATTGAGTGTTCAAAATATTTTATTCAAATATGGCATCCGCTTCTTTCTCATTAAATGCGAGTGCTTTTTCGTCGTCGAATTCACCTTCCCATCTTGCTACCACGCAACTGGCTAATGTATTACCAATAACATTGACTGAAGTACGGGCCATGTCCATTAGTTCATCAATGCCGAAAATAGCTGCAATAGGCCATAACGGCAAGTGAAATTGATCGGCGGTAGCAATTAAAATTACCAATGAAGCCCGTGGCACGGCCGCCACCCCTTTGCTGGTCAGCATCAATATCAGGCCCATGGTGATCTGGCTACCAATACTCATATGAATACCCGCTGCCTGGGCTACAAACACTGAGGCCAATGAAAGATACAGCGTAGTGCCATCTAAATTAAATGTATAGCCCGTTGGTATGACAAATGAAACTATTCTGCGGGGCACACCAAACTTTTCCATATTCTCCAAAGCCTTGGGTAAAGCTGAATCGGAACTGGTCGTTGCAAATGCTATCGAAACAGGTTCCCGGATAGCCTGGATAAATTTCTTCACCGGTATCTTGATGATCAATGCCACCGGCAACAGCACGCCAAATAAGAATACAATCAGCGCTGCATATAGGGTAAGCACCAGCTTTAGCAAATTTTCCAAAACACCAATACCCAGGTGACCAACGGTAACCGCCATAGCTGCTCCGATTCCTATCGGAGCGAAATACATAATGATATTGGTGAACTTAAACATCGCCTCGGATAAACTTTCGCATGCCCTTAGCATGGGCCTTTTCTTATCCTCTTTCAACATAGCAAGGCCAATGGCAAAAAGCACGGAGAATACTACAATCTGTAAAACTTTGCCATCATAAATGGCCTTTATGAAATTGGATGGAAAAACATCAATAATATGTTCGCTCCAGCTCAGGGCCTTTGTTTCGGGAAGTTTCTCCAGAATCTCCGGCTGAATTATTCCAACCCCTGCCTGGGAGATATTAATGGCAATCAGACCAATGGCCAGGGCAATTGTTGTTACAATTTCAAAGTACAATAAGGACTTCCATCCAAGACGACCTACCTGTTTTAAATTGGAATGCCCGGCAATACCAACCACCAGGGTGGAAAATAATAGAGGGGCCACGATGGCTTTTACCAGGTTCAGGAATATTTGCCTCAGGAAAAGCAGATTCTGCGAGAAGGCGGGGTATTCATAGCCAATTAATACCCCTGAAACCATAGACACCATGATCCATGCAGTCAGCGATTTTTTAAACCAGGCATATACACACAAACCAGCGACAAAAATCCACCGCGAGACAGACAATACAACAGCCGGTACAGTGATGATATTATACCAGTTTAATACATGAAGCAGGGTGACTATTGTAAATAAAATAAGTGAAAGCTTACCAGCCTTACGATTGTCCATATAAAATGCTGTAGTAAAGCGTCAAAACTAAAGGTTTACTTCCAATTCTGGAAGAAATGAAGGAATCCCTTTAGCCATGGCCGTTAATAAATCTTTTTGCCTGTTTTTGGCGGAAATCACTATTTTTCAACCTATTTTTAAAATTCTGCATTAGAAATACGCAAAACAACAATCACCAACTTATGAGTTTATTTGTCAGAAAGCCAATGGACGCCTTAATGAATGAGGCCGAGGAAACCGGCACTCACACATTAAAAAGAACTTTAGGAGCCGGAGGTTTGATAGCGCTTGGCATTGGCGCCATCATTGGGGCCGGTCTATTTTCTATCACAGGTATGGCTGCTGCCAATCATGCCGGACCTGCCATAACCATCTCATTTATCGTAGCCGGTCTTGGCTGTCTTTTTGCTGGTTTATGCTATGCAGAATTTGCTTCCATGATCCCGGTCGCAGGAAGTGCCTACACCTATAGTTATGCAACGATGGGTGAATTCATCGCCTGGATCATTGGTTGGGACCTGGTGCTTGAGTATGCTGTTGGTGCGGCTACAGTGGGTATTAGTTGGAGCAGGTACCTGGTGAAATTTTTAGACGGATTTGGCATTCAACTTCCGGTGGAATTGACAGCCGGTCCATGGAGTGGTGGAATTATTAACCTTCCGGCAGTATTCATCATTGTATTAATGAGTCTGCTGTTAATAAAAGGTACAAAAGAAAGTGCATTTGTAAATGGTATAATAGTAGCCGTAAAAATCGCAGTAGTGCTGACTTTTATCATCCTCGGCTGGCATTATATTAATAATGATAATTTTAACCCTTACATACCTGAAAATACCGGCAAGTTTGGTGATTTTGGTTTCAGTGGTATTATCAGGGCGGCGGCTATCGTTTTCTTTGCCTATATCGGATTTGATGCGGTGAGTACGGCCGCCCAGGAAGCCAAGAATCCGAAAAGGGACATGCCCATCGGTATTTTAGGGTCGTTGGCTATCTGTACCATATTGTATATACTCTTTGCTCATGTTATGACGGGTGTTACCAGCTATACATCATTTGCTGGCCAGGATGGCATCGCTCCAGTTTATGTAGCCGTTGATCACATGGGTACTGCCGATGCAGCGGGTGTAATAAAACCAGATTACCCCTGGCTTAATCGTGCCATAGTAGTGGCTATTCTTTTTGGTTATGCATCAGTTATTTTGGTGATGCTGATGGGACAAACCCGTGTATTCTTCAGTATGAGTAAAGATGGATTGATTCCCAAAATATTCTCCAGCGTAAATCCAAAAACGCAGACACCGGCGAAAAGTAACTTACTGTTCATGTTGTTTGTAAGCGCATTTGCCGCCTTCATTCCGGCAGATGTCGTGGGTGAAATGACAAGTATCGGAACATTGTTTGCGTTCATCCTGGTATGTATCGGGGTATGGGTGATGCGAAATAAAATGCCGGAATTACCAAGAGCATTCAAAACACCATTCGTTCCGTTGGTACCCATTCTCGGTATCGTCACTTGTTTATTCATGATGGTATTTTTGCCAATGGATACCTGGATCCGCCTGTTGGTATGGATGCTGATAGGACTGGATATCTACCTTGTTTACGGCGCTAAAAACAGCCATTTAGGTGATGGCACTAATAACCGAAAAGGAATGAAAATTGCAAACATCACCGGTCTAGGGCTGGCAGGCCTATTAGTGATCGTGGGATTTTTGCATCAATATTCGGTTGGTTTCGATGAAAGCAGGGTATTACTTTATATTTCACTGATCTTTGCCGGTATTCACCTGGCTTTTTTCGGGAAGAAACTTTTATCGGCAAGAGGTTATTAACCTTACAACGTTCTTTCAGGAGGCGACACTTATCAAAGTTGTCGCCTTTTTTTTAAAATCCACGTATCCTGCAACACGATATACATCAGCTATTTTATGTAATAATGGAGTTGAAGTCCGTAATTACATACATATTTATTAAGCAACGTAGCTCCGGCTGACAAAAATCACCTACCTTAGTCTATGTAATTTTGGAGTCACACTCCATATTTACATAAACTAAAAATCCATGATACAGAGAGAAATGGCTTCCATAGCGGCTTTATTGCTTCGCAAATATCCCATCCTGACCATCACCGGGCCGCGGCAGTCAGGCAAATCCACTTTTGCAAAAATGCTGCAACCAGGGTTTGAGTATATAAACCTGGAAGATATCGATCACCGGCGTTATGCTACCAATGACCCAAAAGGTTTCATTGAACGATATTCCAAAAATGTTATCCTGGATGAAGTACAAAATGCACCGGAACTATTGTCACAATTGCAGGTACATACTGATGCTATTGGTAAAAACGGGCTATATATTCTCACCGGTTCACAAAATTTTCAATTGTTTGAAAAAATAAGCCAAAGCCTTGCCGGAAGAACAGCCTTATGTACTCTTCTTCCCTTTTCGATGACAGAGCTATCCGATTTGAAAAAAGCGAAAAGCTGGGAAGAATTCTGCTGGAAGGGAATGTATCCGCGCCTGCACCACCGGAGTATAAAACCGGAATTGTTTTACCCAGATTATATTACCACCTATATTGAACGGGACACCCGCCAGGTCATGAACATCAAAGACCTGGGACAGTTCAGAAAATTCATGAGCCTTTGCGCCGGCAGGGTCGGCCAGATCCTTAATATGAATGATATTGGTAACAGTCTTGGTGTAGATAATAAAACCGTAAAGCAATGGCTGGCCGTGCTGGAAAGTTCTTACATCATTTATTTACTACAGCCGTTTCACAACAACTTTTCCAAAAGGGTGATAAAAACTCCGAAACTTTATTTTTATGATACGGGCATCGCTTCCTTCCTGCTGAATATCCGCAATACGAATGATCTGAAAAACCATTTCGCCAAAGGAGCGTTGTATGAAAATTTTGTGATCAACGAACTGATGAAGAACTGCTATAATAAAAGGGTGCAGCCCTCCTTTCACTATTTCCGTGACAGTAATGGCAATGAAGTGGACCTGGTGATAGAGCAATCCAATTTCACGTATGCAATCGAAATAAAATCAGCGAAAACGATCAATGACAGCTTTTTTAAAGGACTGACTTACTATTCATCCCTTGATACCGGGAGAGTGAAAACCATCTGTGTATATGGAGGTGAAGAACAATATATGTACAAGGGCCATGACGTGATGGGGTGGAAGAACCTGGCAAGTATAAAAGTCAAATAGTGTCATTTTTACGTGCTTTTTTCCTTCATTGTCCTAAATTTGCCACCCCGGAGGGAGTTGGTAAACTGAAAAATTGGAAGGCCAATCAATGTGCCGGGGGTATGGCTGTCAACTTATCAACCTGCAAACCTGTTAACCTAAAATAGAAATGGGAAGAATTTTTGAAGTACGTAAATCATCAATGTTTGCCCGCTGGGATAAAATGGCCAAGAACTTTACGCGTATTGGTAAAGAAATAATTATCGCCGTTAAAGCTGGTGGCCCCGATCCTAAAGATAATGCCGCGCTTCGCCGTTGCTTTCAGAATGCACGAAGCGTGGGTATGCCCAAAGATCGTGTAGAAGCTGCGATAAAAAGAGCACAGGGAAAAGAACTGGTAAATTATGATGAAATATTATACGAAGGATACGGGCCACATGGGGTAGCCATCTTGGTAGAAACAGCGACTGATAACCACGTAAGGACGGTAGCGAATGTAAAATCACATTTTAATAAAGGACATGGCGTGATGGGCAATAGCGGAAGCGTTGCCTTCCAGTTTAAAAAAATGGGTGTGTTTAAATTGAAA
>JANOCH010000175.1:0-22153 GCA_031412015.1 Chitinophagaceae bacterium | reverse complement strand
AAATTTTCTTAATGCCATTTTTAATCTCTTTTTTTAGTTCAACATTAGCGGCTGTTGAAGCCATTCTTTTCCTTCTCTCCCTCCTTCGGTGGGAGCTGGAGGGAGGTTAAATGTTTGAATACAGATCAATCGTTTCTCCCTCTGCGACGGTCACATAAGCTTTCTTATAAGAAGGCTTACGACCAGATATTACACCGGCTTTTGTAAAGCGGCTTTTATTTTTACCGGGAGATACAGATGTATTTACATCAGTAACACTTACACCATAAAAGCTTTCCACTGCTTTCTTGATCTCCAGCTTATTTGCTTTCTTCGCCACTTTGAAAGCATAGCGACGCAGTTTTTCCTGCTGTGCATTTGCTTTTTCTGTCAAAATGGGTTTTACTAGTACTTCAGAAAGTTTCATGTATCTCTCTTTAGAATGTTTTTAATTAAGCTTCTGCTTTTTCTTCTTCTGAAAAAATCTTTGCCGCACTTTCCGTCAACACCAGCACTTCAGAATTTACAATGTCATAAGTATTAATGTCACTCAGCAACACACCTAATACCGAAGGAACATTACGCATGGACAATTGAAGACTTTCATTGTATTCGGGTATAATGAACATCGATTTTTTATCAGCTACTTTCAGGCTACCGAGAATATCCATGAAGGCTTTTGTCTTCGGAGTATCCATCGTGATGTCTTCCACCACTACGATAGCATTTTCTTTTGCTTTATATGCCAAAGCAGAAATTTTTGCCAGGTCCTTCACCTTACGGTTCAGTTTAATATCATAGCTGTGAGGTTTTGGTCCGAAGATAGTACCACCACCTTTGTACAATGGGTTACGGATATTACCCTTACGGCTTCCACCTGTACCCTTCTGGCGATGCAGTTTTTTACTCGCACCCTGAACTTCAGCACGGGTCTTCACTTTATGTGTTCCCTGGCGCTGCGCTGCGAGGTATTGTTTTACTGCCAGGTAGATCACGTGGTCGTTAGGCTCTACACCAAAAATATCTTCGGGCAGCTCAACCGATCTTCCTGTTTTCTTTCCTTTACTATTTAGAACTTCAACTTGCATCTTATTTCTTTTTAATCGTACAGACAACGCATGCGTTGTCTCTATCATTCATTATTTCTGAATCAACACAATTGATCCGTTATGACCCGGTACAGATCCGCTAACAAGGATATAATTCTTATCGGCAAATATCTTTACCACTTTAAGACCTTTCAGTTTAACACGGTCACTTCCCATACGACCAGCCATCTTCATACCTTTCATTACTCGGGCGGCATCAGATGAGTTACCCAATGAACCCGGTGCTCTCTGGCGGTCATGCTGACCGTGAGATTGCTGACCCACACCATGGAAACCGTGACGTTTTACAACACCCTGGAAACCGCGGCCTTTGGTGGTTCCAATTACTTCAACTTTGTCGCCTTCAGCGAAAATGTCAACTGTAATGGTGTCACCGATATTTTTTTGGAGGGAAGAGTTGCGAAATTCTTTGGAGAATCTTTTAGCGGGAGTGCTTGCTTTGGCGAAGTGATTTTTTTCAGATTTGGTTACGTGGTTTTCCTTCTTGTCGCCAAATGAAACCTGGAGGGCATTGTAACCATCAGACTCAAGGGTCTTAACCTGCGTCACTACACAGGGACCTGCTTCAATGATCGTACAGGCTGTCTGTTTGCCTGAGGGATCGAAGATGCTTGTCATCCCAATTTTTTTCCCAATAATACCTTTCATTGCTTGTACAATTTATGCCTGCAGGATTATTGGGACAGTTATCATTAGTTTGACACTAACGATATCACTTCAATCCCCGTTTGCTACCGACCTTTTCCTTTATGGGGAAGTACCGGTAGTAAACAAACCCTGAATGGCTTGTTTTATTTAATCGCAGATTATAGGATTTTTGAAGATTTCGCTGATCCCATCGACTGCATTTACCAGAGCTCTTTTTTCCTCCCCTGATTCAGGAAGGATTGAGAGATAGACATTTTTTAATTTATAAGAACTTTTTTCCGTGAAATCGCCAATAAAATCAGCGAAATCCGCGGTTATGCTTTGATTTCTACTTCTACACCACTGGGCAGATCCAGTTTGCTCAGTGCATCTACCGTACGGCTTGAAGACGTGTAAATATCCAATAATCGCTTATGCGTGGCCAATTGGAATTGCTCACGGCTCTTCTTGTTTACGTGTGGCGAACGCAACACGGTAAATATCTTTGTACGTGTAGGCAACGGAATAGGACCTGTTACTACAGCACCTGTGCTGCGAACAGTTTTTACGATCTTTTCTGCGGATTTATCCACCAGGTTGTGATCGTAAGACTGTAATTTGATTCTGATTCGCTGAGACATTGTGTAAATCCCAAATTTTCTTTTGGGAGTGCAAAGGTAGGGGGGACGACTATATTCGCCAAATAGTTGAGGATTATTTTTTTGAGTATCTGGCCAAACTTATAAAATCAATGCCGGGACTGCCCGGCATTGATGGTTTGATGGTACAATGATTTGGCAAAAAACTACTTAGGCCATTTTTCCAGTTTTTTTGGAACAGGTGGAACTGTCCTGAGATAGGCGTAAATAGCCTTCAGATCCTCCTCTTTCATTTTTCCATACATAGCCCATGGCATTACAGAATTTTGTCTTCCCGGATCCTTGCTCATCATTTCGTCGGAAGAATTGCTTCGGAATTTAGCTACAAAGGCATCTTCCGTCCAAGAGCCAATGCCGGTAGAATCGGGGGTGATATTTGCCACGGTAACTTTGAACGCACCGGCGTCAAAAACAAAACCGCCTGAAAAAGCCTGGGCGAAATCTGGCGAGCCGTCCTGCTTCATCGGGGTATGACAATCGCCACAAGAAGCAATGGTGACCATGTACTGTCCATAATTCACTTTATCAGATATGTCGGGCCGAATATTTTTTTCAGGTGCATATTCGGGTAAAGGAGGGAGGGCTGACATAGGTATCGCCAATTGCCGCGGCGGCACGGTGCTATCACTTGAAGGAAGTGTGCGCAGGTAGGCGATAATCGCATACAGATCATCCTTTGCCATCCGGCTGTAATTATTATAAGGCATGATCGGAAAAAGGGTGTCCCCGTTTTTCCTTACACCATGCGCAATAGCCCTTGCGATTTCATCATCGGTCCACTCTCCTAACTTCTTTGGGGTAATGTTTGGCGCCCAGATCTCGCCGGGAATACCTTCAGCTTTTCCAAAGGGGAAGCTGGCCCCGATTCCGTACGTACCTGGCGCCGGCGGCAATGAAAATTTGCTAAATTCCCTTTTACTGTGGCAGTCCATACATACTGCTACATTATGAGCCAGGTACTCACCCCGCTCAACGATCATTTTAAGTGAATCGGCGCTACTTACGGCCGAACCCTCTTTTTCCTTTTCCTTGCCTTCATTATTGCATCCCGGAAAAATAATCGCGGAAATAATAAATAAAGCTGCGAACAGAAAGAGCAATACCTTCTTCATGTTGGTTTTGTTTTTAAAAATTAATAAAGAAAATGCCTTCAGTTTACAGGGGGAAAGGAGTCAAAAGAAAATGTGGCATTAAAGTAAGAAAAATTTTCAAAGCAAAAACAAATGCGAAGTTCCTTTAATTCAGTTTTTTCAATTTCAAGCTTAAGGTAGCAAATCCGCCCAGCTCGATATGTTCAACCCTGAATGTATGACGGCCTCCGAGTTGTAGCCTTATTTTTTTATGTGGCGATTCATCAAAAGTATATTTTGAAGGGTTCCATTCATTGATCAACAATTTGCCATCCACGTATAGTCTTACGGCATCGTCCCAGGTCAGGCCCAATTCATACTCCCCCTTTTCAATTTCAGCTTCGCTTTCGGCAACAGTTATAAATTGCTTATGCTGTTCCTCAGCTTTTATTCCTCCCCACCAGGCATAATCCAGTTTGTTTACCTTTTCACTTTTTACCGGGGCCATTCTTACGGTGGGCGAAAATAGCTGACCTGCTTTTATAGGATTATAAAAAGCCGTATCCAATGAAAACCAAAGCACCTGCCAGTTCATTGGTTGAAAGAACTTTTTAAATGAAAAATTGTAAGGTTTTCCTTCGGCAACGGTTTGTCCTAACGGAGTGACAATCTTCTCACCAACATATTCCAGTTGTATAGAAATATCAGTTTTGTTGCCGGGAATTTTTGACGCCGTAAGACTGGATGGAAATGTTCCGTTCATAGCGGATATATTTTTCACTCCTTTAAAACTCCTGATCCGCCATTTTCCTTTCGGACCGATAAGATAGAACCTTACCAGGTCAGAAGTATCAGTTGGATTAGTATTCCAGATAATCGGAGACCTGAAATCATAAGGTCCCCATTCAGTCACTAAAATATTCTTTCTTCCTGCTAAATAGCCCGTGCCCTTAAAAGGATCATTGGGCTGAGCGATTTCCGGAATATTGACTGCGGAATCTTCATCGAATTGCGCTGCCAGTTGCAGGTCGATCAGCGTATCAAGACCGGTAATTGTTGTATCGGTTTTAAATGCGAGATCGGTTTCCGAGAAAGTATTGCTGAACACTTTCAGGTTATCGGTTCTGCTAAAATTGAAAGCAACAGGATTGTTGTTGAAACTATTCCCGAGAATAATATAGTCTTGACTTTGGGTCTCTTTGTTTTTGGCATATCCCCAATCGGCCGGTTGCTCCTTTCTTGCCCATAGTTTTATTGCTTCCTTATCCCTTAAAAAAAGATTATAAGTAATATTATTTTTCTGTCCATGCTCAATGGCAATACCGATCCTGTTGTTCCGGAAATTGTTGTTGTTGATGGTTGACTCATAACTGTAGCCGCCCCATATTCCATGATCGCATTCAAATATGCGATTGTACGAAATAGCATTGCGGCTGAAGGTAGCCTCCACTCCATTGGTGGGTGCATACGAAAAATCATTTCGCATGATCACATTATCATTGCAACCACCTTTACCGCTGTCCATAGTGGTTTGACCCGCCCAAAGAAAAAGACCATCCCCTCCATGGGTCACATTGTTCTTATAAAATAGGTTATTGCTGCTTTGCTCGTAGACCAATATGCCGGCACTGTCCTGTCCCCGATTATACACTCCGTGGCTATATCCCCGAACGTTAAATATGATGCGGTTGTACATGATGCTATTGCGGCTGCTCCGATACATACCAATTCCGATTCCTGAATTGAAAGAAAAATCATTGTTATAGATCATGCCGTCATTGCATTCCGTCATCATCAGTGCGTTTTGTCCGCCGGTAACTTTGCAATTTTTTACCGTCACGAAATTGCATCCACGGAGATATATCGCGGTGCCATATCGCAGCCATTCATCTTTTTCATTTTGGTGATAACTCATCCAGTCGGATATATCTTCCTTTTCCTGGGTGCTGTTGAGATGCTGCCGGAAATTGTAACTAAGATCACAATTTTCTAAGGTGAGTTTTTCTGTATTGGTTGCCAATAACGACACTTTATAACCACTTGCCTTAAGATTTTTAATTGTTACGTTTTTGCTGTTTTTAATGACGATACCAACACCAAAAAATTCGTCCGGATTTATTTTTCTATTACTTCCCTTTAGCAAGGCATTATTAAAATCTATTGTTATGTCATTTCCTGTGATCGTAATAATTGACGATCCGGAAATTGCTGAAGCGTCGATCTTATAGGTTCCCTTTTTGATCTTTGTGGACTTCGTAATTTTCATTCCCTTTACGAGTGGCAGATCTTGTGCACTGACCAATATTGAAGACAATAAGGCAAACGATATAGAAGCAAGGATTGTACGCATGAACTGAGTTTACAGGTAACAAATCAGGTCTTAAAGCTAAATACAAAAAAATCGCCCTGCAACAAGCGGGGCGACTTTCACTTTCTTGATCTGATTTCATTTATTGGTGTAAGAACATAGTATCGACAATTGTAACCTCTTTGTTGATGACATTAATACCGGATAGCAAAGAGTCTTTGTAAACAATATCCGATGGATTAAAATACAGCGAGTAGGCCCCTTGTGCAATTCCTTTAATGATGTAGCCTCCATCATTACCTGTAAAAGTACCGGCGATAGTATCGACACCCTGTATAGCTGATACCGAAGTTTTAAAATCCTTTGGATCAACCCAGCCTTTAATGCTTCCGCCGACAGATTCAAATACTGTCCTGATAACTGGTTTGAGATTATAGCTCCCGCCGCCGGTTGCCACGATCGATTTGGCTACATCAAAATCGAGAAGGATTTTATACAAGATACCATTGGTAACTTCCTGTTGGATGTTTAGTTTCAACCCCGATTGCTGGGCGCTGGGAGTATTTAATTGGAAAATCGTTCCGTTTACTTTGACATAATTCTCAGGACCGAGAATTAAACGTATTTGGTGGATCCGGCCGGAAGGTATAGTAGCGTCAACCAGTAGCGTGTCCTGGTCATTAACGAGTTTCAGCAGATCATAAGTGCCGGTATTTACACCGACCAGGCTTTGCCAGCCTCCATCATCATTTCCGGTCACATTGATCTGGATATCCTGTACATCAATTAAAACCTCTTCGTAATCGCCGGGATCATCTGTAAGGAAAACCTGGAACCGGGCTTCGCCCCTGGTAGTATTTTCATTTTTAGAACAGGAAACAAAAGCAAGGGAAATCAACCATAGAATAACGCCAATACCTGAAAAAATCTTTCTTGTTTTCATAAAGCAAGTTTAGGGGCGCAATTAACTGCCAAGTTTAATGCCAGAGTAACTATAAAAGAAGAGAAACAATGCTTTCAAAGGAAGAAAGGAAGAAGCCATACAAGGAAAAAGGACCCATGACTGAGTCCTTAACCTTTTAGTTTTTGCTTTTCATAAAATGGCTTTCGCCTTAAATAAGATCTTAAAAACGGAGTGAGTTCCGTCGCTCATCTATCAAACAAGGTGCCACAGTTAGGTAAATTACTTGATCAAGATTAAGTATTTAAACTATTTAAAAAGTAAACCCCGCATAAATGCGAGGTTTACTTTTATCAAATTATAATTTTAAATCTTATGCACTCACCTTTCCCTTCACCTTCGCTATCACTTCTTCAGCGATATTATTCGGCGCCGGAGAATAATGAGAAAATTCCATCGTGCTGGACGCACGGCCAGAGCTCAATGAACGAAGTTGGGTTACGTAACCAAACATTTCGCTCAATGGAACTTTAGCTTTGATAACCTCAGCACCCGCTCTTGTATCCATACCTTCCAGCATACCACGGCGACGGTTAAGGTCACCCGTAACATCACCCATGTATAAGGCAGGAGTAATTACTTCTACCCGCATGATAGGCTCCAGTAAAACTGGTTTTGCTTTTCTCGCCGCCTCACGGAACCCTTGCTTGGCACAAAGCTCAAATGACATGGCATCGGAGTCAACCGCGTGGAAGCTACCATCAAACACACGGATCTTCATATTGTCAACCGGGTAGCTGGCCAATACGCCCGTAGTCATGGATTGCTCAAAACCTTTCTGGATCGCCGGAACGAATTCCTTAGGAATAGATCCACCAAACAATCCGTTTACAAACTGGTAATGCTTATCAGGGTTTTCGGCTTTCCATTCTGCATCAACCGGACCTAAATCAAACTGAATGTCGGCAAATTTACCACGACCACCCGTTTGCTTCTTCAATGTTTCCCTGTGTGTAATAGTTATATTGAATGCCTCTTTATACGCCACCTGCGGTGCCCCCTGGTTTACTTCCACTTTGAACTCACGACGCATACGATCAATAATGATCTCCAGGTGAAGCTCTCCCATACCACGAAGAATGGTCTGACCTGTTTCTTCGTCGGTATGTACCCGCAAAGTCGGATCTTCCTCCACCAGTTTAGAGATCGCCATACCCATTTTGTCAACGTCCGCCTGTGTCTTCGGCTCAATAGCCACCGCGATCACCGGCTCAGGGATGAACATATTCTCCAACGTGATCGGATGGTTCTCGTCACACAAAGTATCACCGGTCTTTATTTCCTTAAATCCAACCGCAGCGCCAATATCACCCGCTTCAATGAAATCGATCGGGTTTTGCTTATTGGCAAACATCTTCATGATACGGCTGATACGTTCTTTCTTACCACTTCTTACATTCAGCACATAAGAACCTGCATCCAGGTGACCGGAATAACAACGGAAGAATGCCAGGCGACCCACAAAAGGATCGGTCATGATCTTGAACGCCAATGCTGCGAACGGCGCTTTAGGATCAGCTTTGCGGCTTTCCGGTTCACCGGTATCTGGATTGGTACCCACCGTATCAGGAATATCAATCGGAGAAGGCAGGTAACGGCAAACTCCATCCAATGCGGTTTGCACCCCTTTATTTTTAAAAGATGAACCACACATCATCGGAACGATGCTAAGATCAACCGTTGCTTTACGGATCGCTTCATGTATTTCGTCTTCGCTGATAGTATCAGGATTGTCGAAGAATTTCTCCATCAATTTGTCGTCATATTCAGCCACGGCTTCCACCAGGTTAGCCCTCCATTCTTTCGCTTCTTCCAGCATATCGGCAGGAATGTCAATCTCATCAAAGGTCATACCCTCTGTTTCCATGTGCCAGATGATACCCTTCATCTTTATCAGATCCACAACCCCTTTGAAATCATCTTCCGCACCGATCGGCAACTGGAGAGGAACGGCTTTTGAACCCAGCATTTCTTTTACCTGCTTTACCACCATCAGGAAGTCAGCACCGGCACGGTCCATTTTATTAACGAACCCGATACGGGGAACACCATAGCGGTTAGCCTGGCGCCATACCGTCTCCGACTGGGGCTCTACCCCATCCACAGCGGAAAACAAAGCGATCAAACCATCCAGTACACGCATAGAACGTTCTACCTCTACGGTAAAGTCAACGTGGCCGGGAGTATCGATGATATTGAACGAATACTTTTTTGTGTCAGCATATTCCTTCCCTTTCAGCGTAGGAAAATTCCATTGGCAGCTTACGGCCGCAGAAGTGATGGTAATACCTCTTTCTTTTTCCTGCTCCATCCAGTCGGTAGTAGCGGCGCCATCATGCACCTCACCAATACGGTGAATCATACCGGTATAGCGCAGGATGCGCTCCGTAGTAGTGGTTTTGCCGGCGTCAATGTGAGCCGCAATACCGAAGTTCCGTTGAAACTTTAAGTCTGCCATGTTTTATGAATTGTGTTGTATTTTTTTGTTTACCGTCTTTAGTACCCTGATTTGGCTGCTGTTGCGTCGCACACTTCAGGGTTCTGTTCGCTATTAAGCTTCTTTAAAAGCAGGCATAGCTCGCCAATTTTTAGGGCGCAAAGGTAGGGGAAATTGTCTGAAAAATTCAGGTTAAATACGGGTTAAGTTACTCCCGGGGAAATTGGTCCTTTGCTGGCGAAACTTCTATTCAAAAACCCGATTCTAACCACCTAAAATGGGAATGTATAACCAGTGTAACAAACCAATCTACCCGAAATCCGTTATACTTTATCACAAAATAAGATCAGCACTATGAAAGTTGAAATTTGGTCGGATGTCATGTGTCCTTTTTGTTATATCGGTAAACGTCGTTTTGAAAAGGCACTGGAACAATTTCGGGAAAGAGACAGCATTGAAGTGGTTTGGAAAAGTTTTCAACTTAATCCGGCTATGGAAACCGAACCCGACAAAAACATTAATCAATACCTGTCGGAAGTAAAGGGCTGGTCATTGGCACAAGCCAAACAGGCGAACGATTATGTAACCAGCATGGCGAAAGAACTTGGGTTGAACTATGACTTTGACAAAGCAGTTGTTGCCAATTCTTTTGATGCACACCGATTGGTTCAATTAGCCAAGGTAAATGGTAAAACTGATGCCCTGGAAGAACAACTATTCAAAGCCTATTTCACCGAAGGAAAGAATATCGCTGATCACGATACATTGGTTCAAATAGCTGCAGCTATCGGTCTTGATAAAGAAGCTGTAAAAAAATTATTGAAAAGCAACGAATATGCGGATGCGGTCGAAAGAGATATTTACGAAGCGAGGCAAATAGGGGTAAGAGGAGTTCCTTATTTTATAATGAATGACCGTTATTCCGTATCCGGCGCACAGGCTACTGAAACGTTTCTCGGAGCTCTAAACAAAGCATGGCGAGAATGGGAAAAGGAAAGACTAGTCATACAGTATCCCGGCAGCGACGCCGAAGTTGTTTGCGATACGGATGGTGAATGTCAATAAGAACATCTTTCAATATTCACCATAATGTCTTCCGCCGGCGGCTTTCTCACCAATTCCGTTTGCCCTAAACTCCCAGGGGCTTGTTGTATTTCCAAGTTCACCTGACGAACAAATATCGGCAAATACCGCTTCCCGGCTAAGCATGTCGGTACCGGCTTCAGCTTCGTGACAGAACTTTTGTCCCAATACAGGACCGGCCTGTAAGATCACGTCATTATCACTCAAGCTGTTACTGAAGGCTTCATTCGCACTTTTCTCTTTAGATATTTTTGCAATTCTTTTTTCCGCATTGATCAATGACTGTAATTGTTCAGAGACTGTGCAAAAGAAATCAACCCTGCTAAGGAGAAAAAATAGCTAAAGGAAGTCTCATGTCTTTTATTTTAAGCAATGATAATGCTCCCGATATAATGACACCACTTGTCATAACATTAAAAAGAACAGCAAACCCTTTACCAGCAAGAATTCCATAAAATGATCATTGACACTTAAAAGTACTTTTTTGCCCGCCGGAATAGAAAGCATATATGATAAAAGACAGGATAATACGAGTAGCTTGTCGCCTCTTTACATCGAAAAAAAACTAAAAGGTTCAAAAAAAAGTCAATTAATTTATAATACAAATGTGAATCATTGTAACTTCAATACTCTTTAATTAACTTCCAATTAATCATTAACTCCAAAATCTTGCAGTATGCCCTCTAAAAAGAAAGCGAAGGCGAAGGCCAAACCAGCTCCCAAAAAAAAAGCGGCTAAAAAAGCAGTAAAGAAAAAAGCGGCGCCTAAGAAGGCAGCTAAAAAAGTTGCTGTAAAAAAGAAGGCCGTTAAGAAAGCTGCGCCAAAGAAAGCGGCTAAAAAAGCAGTAAAGAAAAAAGCGGCGCCTAAGAAGGCAGCTAAAAAAGTTGCTTTAAAAAAGAAAGCTGTTAAGAAAGCCGTGAAAAAAGTGGCGACTAAAAAACCAGCTGCAAAGAAAGCCGCACCTCCGCAAAAGAAAAAACCAGTAGCTAAAAAACCTACACCTGCTCCAGCCCCGGCCCCTAAGCCAGCTCCGGTTGTTGAACCTACCCCTGTTAACGCGGAAATTTTTGAAACACCTGCTGAAGAGACGACGTCAACCTCTAACGAGAACGGCACAGCGTAACCGTTAGCTACCGTTTAATAAAGATTTGTAAAACCGTCTCTTGCCAGGCGGTTTTTTTATAGATCGGATCATTCAATCGCATGAAGCTGACCAACACAAAATCAAAAAGCCACCCCAAATTGGGATGGCCTTAAGGATAATTGTGCTTGTATCTTTTACACCCTGAAGTGAGCAAAAGCCTTATTGGCTTCAGCCATACGGTGTGTATCTTCTTTTTTCTTGAAGGCAGCGCCTTCACCTTTACTGGCAGCTACAATCTCTCCGGCTAATTTATCAGCCATGCTACGACCATTTCTTTCGCGGCTGTAACGGATAAGCCATTTAATGCTTAATGATACTTTCCTGTCCTGGCGAACCTCCGAAGGGATCTGGAAGGTAGCACCACCAATACGGCGGCTGCGAACTTCAACACCGGGGGTTACATTCGCCAAAGCTCTTTTCCAAACCTCGTAACCATCTTCGTTAGTTTGTTTGGCTACTTTGTCCAGGGCATCATAAAAAATAATAAAAGCTCCGCTTTTCTTTCCTTCCCACATCAGGTTATTGACAAAACGGGTAACCAGTTTGTCATTGAATTTAGGATCTGGAGCTAAAGGGAGTTTTTTTGCTTGTGCTTTCCGCATCGCTGATTATTTTATCGCTTATTATTTTGATTTACTATCTATGAAATCGTGATATCGATCCACGAAACCCGTGCTTATTTTTTGGCTTTTTCTTTCTTGGTACCGTATTTAGAACGGCTTTGTTTACGATCCTTAACACCCGCGGTATCCAATGAACCGCGAACAATATGGTAACGTACACCTGGTAGATCTTTTACACGACCTCCGCGGATCAACACGATAGAGTGCTCCTGTAAATTGTGACCTTCACCCGGAATGTAGGCAATCACCTCGATCTTATTCGTCAAACGAACTTTGGCCACTTTACGAAGTGCAGAGTTCGGCTTTTTAGGAGTGGTAGTGTACACACGGGTACATACGCCACGACGCTGCGGACACTGATCCAAAGCCCTTGATTTACTCTTGGCCCTGATAATTTCTCTTCCTTTTCTTACTAATTGTTGAATAGTAGGCATTATGAACCTTTTATTTTTGGGAGGGCAAAGGTAACGGGCCGAAGCTTAAATACCAAAATTTCAGTCTTTTATTTATGTTCATCTATTAACAAAACAAACCGCCCTCAAATTATAACGCAATTCTCAATCTTTCCCAGCCTGGTTGCTATTGAGGTAATATTTTGCCTATTAGCAAGTTACACCTTTACCATCCAGCCAAATTTATCGGCTACCCGGCCCTCGCGGATATCTGCCAGCCATTTTTTTACTGAACCAGATATTACATAGCTATCGGTGTTGAAATGCATCTCAAAACCTTTGTAATTCAGCTCTTTGATAGGAGCAATAACAGCAGCTGTACCGGTACCGAATACTTCGGTAATTTTTCCTGACTTGTATGCTTCGAGTACTTCATCAATATTTATTTTTCGTTCTTCGACCGAAATGCCCATTTCCTTAAGCCCCTGCATAACACTTGCCCTGGTCACACCTTCAAGAATGGTACCCTCTTCTAATGAGGGAGTGATGGCAACATTATTAATAATAAAAAATACATTCATCATTCCCACTTCCTGTAACCATTTATGTTCTGTCGCATCGGTCCATAATACCTGGTCATATCCTTTTTCTTTGGCTAGGCTGGCGGCCAGCATACTGCCTCCGTAATTGCCGGCATTTTTAGAAAAACCAACTCCACCCGGCGCAGCTCTGGTGTATTGCTCTTCTACCAATATCTTCATCGGAGAAGCAAAATAAGGACCGGTAGGGCTCAATATAATTAGAAACTTATACGTCTCCGATGGTCTCACACCCAGCATGGCATCCGTCGAAAACATCACGGGCCGGATGTATAATGAGTGTTCCTTTTTTGCTGGTATCCAGTTTTTGTCCAATGCGATCAACTGCCGCATCCCTTCCATGAATATTTCTTCCGGTACAACCGGCATATTCATCCGCCTGGCGGATTTATTAAATCTTTTGAAATTATCCATTGGACGAAAAATAAAAGCATCGCCATCATTGGTTTTGTAAGCCTTTATACCTTCAAAAATGGCTTGCCCATAATGGAGGGCGGCAAGTGATGGGTCGAGTAAAAGGGGCTGGTAAGGTTTTATTTCTAAACTGGTCCACTCACCATTTTCATAATTCGCCTCCAACATGTGGTCGGTAAAATATTTACCAAATGGAATATTCTCCAGGTTAATATCCTGCAACTTGCTTCTTTCGGCTTTTGTAATCGAAATCTCCAATGCCTCGGTCATAATAGTTATTTTTGAGCGTCAAAGAAACAAAAAAAAGCTAACACTCATTTGTAATAAGCAAGTTTTATGGGTTTGAATGATCTGCATTTATCGCCTGCCATACTATCACGGTTGTTCCCTTCTTCGCTTATTAATATTGAGAATACTGATATTATTCACCCGGTTGAACCAACTAAAGAATCAACAAAAGCCAAAAAAGAAACTGAAAAGCCAAACGGACAGCCATGGAAATCTCTTGGGAGCAACCAGCAAAAGATCCTTATTGTTGTCAACTACAGCGATGCTGTTCATTTACCGGATGAAGAGTTAAGCTTTTTAACCAGCATGCTGGCAGCCTGCAAATTGAGTTTGGGAGATGTAGCCATCGTAAACAGAAATAATTATAAAGATGTTTTGTATAGAGAGCTGCTTACTCATTTTCAAAGCAAGATCGTTTTCTTGTTTGGCGTAGAACCCGCGGAGTTTGGGTTACCCGTTAGCTTTCCTCATTTCCAGGTGCAATCATTAGCCAACAGCACTTATTTATATACACCGGCTCTTGAAGAAAGACATACAGACACGCTTCTAAAGAGTAAACTTTGGGTCAGCCTTCGCAGCATTTTTGGTATTTAAAATTCTTTTCTTTTATCTTGTCATTCATGAAGCTCATTTTTGCCACCAATAATCAACATAAAGTCGATGAGATCCGGCATGTCATTAATTCTTCGTTTGAGCTACTGACGATGAAGGAAGCGGGGATCGATATTGATATTCCTGAACCACATGATTCGTTGGAGGCCAATGCAACGGAAAAATCAACAACGATTTACCAGTTGACAAAAACAAGTTGCTTTAGCGAGGATACAGGATTGGAAGTAGCTGCGCTAAATGGCGAGCCGGGTGTTAAAAGTGCCCGTTATGCCGGACTTGGAAGATCCTTTGACAATAATATTGATAAATTATTGGCTAACCTTGATGGCAAAACCGATAGGTCTGCCCGCTTCAGAACGGTTATATCGTTGATATTGGATGGGGAGGAAACCCAGTTTGAAGGCATTTGTAATGGAAAGATCATTGCGCAAAGGAAAGGGTCCAATGGTTTTGGATATGATCCGATTTTTATTCCCGATGGATCGGATAAAACCTTTGCGGAAATGGAGCTTAGAGAAAAGGATCGCGTCAGTCACCGGGCAAAAGCCACCGAAAAACTGGTAGCATTTTTGTCACAAAGGACTCCTATGGAGAACAGCCTTGAACCTAAATTGGAAAAGTGAACCCTCAAAGCAACCAAAATATTACCGAAAGCGACTTAATCAGTGGATGCATTGATGGTAACCGGCGTATGCAGGAAGAATTATACCGCCGCTTTTCTCCCCGCATGTATGCTGTCTGCCTCCGTTATGCAGGAAATGCCGAAGAAGCAGAAGATATTTTACAGGAAGGTTTTATCAAGATCTATAAAAAGCTTGGCAGCTTCCGGAGTGAAGGTTCGTTTGAAGGATGGGTGAGAAGAATTTTCGTAAATACAGCCATTGAGCACTTCCGCCGCAAACGCTACTTACAGCCGGTTACTGAAAAGGAAGAAAGCACCCTGGAAGGAAATTACCTCTCTGTATTGGATAACCTGGCAGAAAGGGATATTTTGGAGTTGGTGCAACAATTATCGCCCGGCTACCGCACAGTGTTTAATATGTACGTGGTAGAAGGATATACCCACAAGGAGATCGGAGATATCCTGGGTATCAGTGAAGGAACCAGTAAATCACAATTGTCGAGAGCAAAAGTGATCCTTCAGCAGATGGTAAAGAAATTTATAGAAGAAAAAGAGTTGGAGAAATAAGGTCATGAGCAGCCTGAGAGATAAAATATACAATTACGAAGAAATTCCACCCGCAGGAACCTGGGACAAGATAGCTATTGACCTGGATGAAGCGGAACTGGCCAATAAATTTCCCGACCAGCTTTATAACATGGAAGCTACTCCCCCGGCCCACACATGGGATAAAGTATATTCGGCACTAAACCCCGCGAACGAACCAGCTATACCCATTTTTAAAAGACTTAGACCATTTGTTCGTTACGCAGCGGCTGCCATTTTTATCGGCGCGGTAGCTTTTGGTATTATAAAATTGACGGCCGGTAGTGGCGATACCTTAAATACCACCGTTCAATCAGCAGGTACTAAAGACAGCAGTGAATCCGGTAAGATTGAACCAGGAGGTATAATAGAAGAAATACAAGCAACAGCCAAGAGCGTTGTTGATGAAGGCAATGCCGCCTTGGAACAAAGCAAGAAAATGGTGGCCAGGTTGGACCGGTCAGTGAAATCAATCTCGACAAAATTAAATGAAGGCAGTAACCAATACCGCTATGCGGATAATCTGGATAAGGAACTTACACAATCCATTTATGCCTATGAGGATCATATTCCCAACCTCGCTGACAGGTATGTCATGCTGATGACACCCGACGGTAATATCATACGCATGTCCAAAAAATGGAGTGAACTTCTTTGCTGTGTTTCTGGTGAAGAGCAGGATGCTGATTGTAAGGATCAATTAAAAAAATGGCAACAGAAAATGGCCTCTTCTTCGCTGGCTCCCTCACCCGGCAATTTTATGGATATTTTCGGGCTGGTCAATTCGCTAAACGAAGGATCAGAGTTATAGTCAGTCCTGTTTTCCCTAATTTTATTATTAAACCATTTACATGGCAAGGATAAAGATCGATCTGCCAGATAGCTTCTCTTTTACCACTTCGATACCGGTTCGTATTACAGATATTAATTACGGCGGCCATGTGGGCAATGATGCAATACTTTCACTGGTTCATGAAGCCCGGATGCGGTTTTTGAAACAACTCGGCTATACAGAATTGGAATTAGGAGGAGTTGGATTAATAATGGCTGACGCGGCTATAGAATTCAGGAATGAATTGTTTTATGGCGATACCGTTATTGTATCTCTTGCCTGCACAGAATTCAGTAAAGTCAGCTTTGATATCTATTATAAATTGGAAAAAACTGCTGACCCGTTGCAGGTTGAAAAAAGGGTTTTAGTGGCGGCAGCGAAAACAGGAATGGTTTGTTACGACTACGCAAACAAAAAAATTGCTGCTATACCAGGGGAAGCCAGAAGAAATTTGCAATAGGCAATTGGCATCGTAAGATTGTAAATGTTTGCCTATTGTCAATTGCTCCTTGCTCACTCGTTCCAAATTCTCCAACTTTCCTCCGCCTGCAACACCAGCATTTCGTAGCCATTTTTAATAGCGGCCCCCTGCTCCTCTCCTTTTTGAAGAAACAATGTTTTAGCGGGATTATAAACAAGATCAAAAAGATAATGTGCTGAATTCAATGCATGATAGGGAATAGGAGGCGCTTCCACTATATTAGGATGCATTCCCAATGGTGTCGTATTGATAATGAGCGTAAATTCCCCTATCAGCGTATCAGTCAACTGCTCATAGGAAAAATTCTTTGCGGAAGGCTTTCGCGAAACATATTTATAGGTAATGCCTAGTTTTTCCAGTGAAAACTCCACCGCTTTGGCTGCGCCACCTGACCCAAGAATTAAAGCTTTTGTATGATGCGTTTTGAGTTTCTCTTTTAACGACTGCTCAAAGGCCGGTGCATCCGTATTATGACCTGTAAGTTCACCCATTTCAATTTTTATACAATTGCAGGCTTTTATCTTTTTAACCAATGGACTTTTTTCATCAAGGAAAGACAGTACCTGCTCTTTATATGGAATGGTAACATTCAGACCGCAGAGTTCGGGATTTTGTTTAACGATACTGGTTAAATCGGCGATGGATGGAATACTAAATGACTCATACCGGCAATCGTTCAATCCTTCCCTCTCAAACTTCTCTGTAAAAAACTTTTTAGAGAATGAATGAATCAGTGGATACCCTATTAAACCGAATAAACGCATCAGGATTCTTTTTTATCAAGGAACATATCGAATGTATCGCCGCGAAGCCCGATACGCATCGCCTCTAACGGTATCACTTCAGTCGGCGCAATATTTCCAAGATTAACATTACAACCGAGCAATTCAATAAAATAAAGTTGTTGCGCTTTTTGAGGAGCTTCCCAAATGATCTTTTCTCCAGGTATTTGGGTAAGGATCTCCTGCACCAATCCTTCTCTTACCTCGCCGGAGCCCCTGTAAATACCTACATTACCGGCTTCTCTTGCCTCGGCGATAACATAAGTGGAACCTGCGTCTAATTCCGCCCTCATTAGTTCTATCCACTTATAAGGAGGTATAATATGAGCCGCGTCCTTACTGCCTACTTCACTCAAAACAACGGCATGTTTCGTCAACTTTTCAATGTATCCACACTTTTCAGCATGCGGAATTGTTATGGATCCATCGCTTACCTCAACATAATCAATACCGAAATCTTTGCATACTGCTATATAATCATCAAACTGGTTACGAATCAAAAAAGCCTCAAATAGGGTACCACCAAAATATATAGGCAGATCATATGATCGGTATAACTCCAATTTTTCCCTAAGATTAGGAGTGACATAAGAAGTGCCGAACCCTAATTTTATTATATCTACATGGGGATAACAAACACTCAAGAAATTTTTCGCTTCATTTATACTGAGACCTTTGTCCATAACCATCGTAACACCGGCTGTGCGTGGCCTTTGATTGCGATCCGGCATTTGAGAAAGATTGAAATTCATGCAATTGAAATTTTATTACGGAATTTGACGACATTCCTTTGACGTAGAGATATGCCGTATTGACGAGCCTTTTAAAACCCGCGCAAAAATAGGAAAGATTAACAATAGAATTCTTGTGGGTATTAAAGCAGGTATTAACAACTGTCAGATAGATCTGTTACGCTTGAACCTGGCCACGACGTCGACTACGAGCTGATTTTGTAAACTCGCGGGATTGAGTTCAATAAACTTCCGGAGAAGTTTGGGGGCGAGTGCCATTGCTTTTTCTAATTGTAAGATGGCTTCTTTACTTTTTCCAATGGAAAGCAGGATAGCCGCTTTATAAAAAAGAAAGATAGGTTTGCCATTTGTCACCTGCAAGGCAGCTTCCACCTGCTCCATTGCCTCCTCGTTAAAGCCCCCTTTGTATAAACACCTGATCAACGCCTCCCAGCCGGCTACATTCCGCGAACGCAAGCGAACAGCATTGGAGAAATACTGCACAGCATCTTTAAATAACCCTAACTGCATTTTACATTCCCCCATCAACAGGCTATATTCAGGCTGAGGTTTGTGTATTCTTATTGCATGCTCCAACTGCTTTATACAACTTTCCCACTGTTGCTCGTTGAAATACGTGCAGGCGATCTTATAAAAAATCTTACCGTCCTCCTGGTTTAGGTGGGATGCCTTGCGATAATGAAACCTTGCTTGTGCAAAGTTCTTTAACCGGTCGTAACAATGACCGATCGCTTCATAAATCACCACTTCAGGTTTGGAAAGCTCTGTTACTTTTTCTAAAGCTTCTATTGCCTCTTTATACTTCCTGAGGCGGATATAGGCATCCCCCATATTCCGGTAAGCATAATCAAATTTCTCTTCAATGGCTATGGCATACAGATAGGCATCAATGGCTTTCTCGTACAATTTCAATCCCTGGTAGGCCGCCGCCAGGTTGAACCATGCCAGCTCGTTGTAAGGAAAGTCATCGATAATATGTTGATGCAGCCGTATGCTTTCTTCATTCCTTCCGGTAAAATCTGTCCAGAAGCAAATCTTATATAAGGCTTCCTCGTTATTAGGGTCCTGTTCGAGGATCATTTTCAGACAATCAAACACTTTTTCAAATTCTTCGTAATCATCGTATACATCTGACAATTCAAATAGCAATTCTATTCGTTCCTCCCCTTCAAAAACCGCGAGTGCTTCTTCCAGTAAGGCAACCGCTTTTTCCGGTTCATCAAGGGCCAGGTAGGCATCCGTTTTTAAAATATAAAGGTTGATATCACTGCTGTCAAATAAAGAAGCCCGGTCAAGAATTTCCAAAGCTTCTCTATATCTCCGGGCTGTTAGCAAAATATCCGCTTTGCGGACCAGCAACACAGAAGAATATGCATATTGCTCTATCGCTATATCGGCCGCTTCCAGTGCTTTGGATAATTCTTCCTTTTCCTCAAAATAATTGATGATCTTCTCAAATGCATCCTCCTCAATAAAAGAGTTTTTACGGCCATTCCTAAGGTTCTCATATTGCCGGAGCAACTCTTGCATCTGTTCCCGATCTTCCTGGTATGGGTTTTCTTTCATTAATTGCTGCGATTTAGGTACAAAATAAAAGCCGGTGACAAAAATTAATACAGCCCCAATAGAATCAGTACGTTATTACTATCAACAAGTTATCCCAAAAAAAGCAAATATCATAGCCTTTTGTTTTCCCCAGTTGTGCAGAAATGTGCAATTTTTCTTGATTTATGTAACAATTCCACTCTTTTGCCGTTAAATAAGTATTAAAATTAATGACGAACGGTTTGCGTTTTTCTGCGCTTTTTTGCTAAATTTGCGTTAAGTTGAAAACTAACTATCACATATTAAAAACTTCCTGCAAGAAGCTGGCCATACTGCTTGTGTTGGGTGTCACAGCGTTCGGAGCTTTTGCGACATTAGGTGATGGTAACGTGAAAAAGAGCAAATCCAACAAATCTTTGCTTTCAGTTAAGACCTCTGTCAAACCTGGATTTTTTTCTTTACAATCAGGCTATAGCTTCCGTGGTAGCCAGGTGATAAATACTGATGAGAGTAAATATATCAATCTTAATACTTTGGCTACCTACCAACAAGGCCGTACCACGTACATTATGCCAATGAAAAAGAAAGTGGCGTTGAACGGGAAGATCACGTTCAATCCTAATGCGGCCACCCGTTAAATAGACTTAGTTTCCTCCTCCTTTAGTTTCCTCGTAAGTCATCACCCTGAAGCCAGATTTTGGCAGATCAAATTTTGCCGCAGGAACAAGATTAAAGTTGATACTTGAAACAGTATAGGTGACTTTTTGTTTGCCTAATACAGCCTCATACTGCATAGCGAGGCCAGGAAGTTCTTTATTGAGGTATTGAAAATCTTTGTTTACCGGTAGAAGATCTTTAGTGTAGTATACTGTGAACGTACTGCCATCGGCCAATTTACCGACCGCTTTCTGGCAATTATAACCGGCAATCGTTTTAAATTCATTTTCATAAGTGAACGTACTTCCTTCATATTTTTTATTAGAAATTTTCCATTCCGCCGGCGTTAATTTGATCATGTATTTCTGCTCTCCATAATCTTTTAAGACAGTCACATTTCCTGTTTTGCCATCTATTATAGTTGATTGAGTTCCTAATGAACTGATCATTTCCGACCGGCTGGAATTTCCTTTCAAATAAATAATACTCACCGCGCCATCAAGAAGATCAGCTGCCTGCGGAGTTGTGTTATTTGTATTAATAACAATATCGTAAGAGATAGTAGCCTCTGTCAATCTCTTTTGTGCAAACACCTGTAAAGACGATACAGACAAACAAAATACTATGATCAATATGGAACTTAACTTTTTCATTTCCCTTCTGGTTTATTCTCATTTAATAGACGTAACATTTTATAATAAGTTGCGCAGCCTCACCCCATACTCTGCACGAATAGAGAGGAAGCGAAAAAACCGGGCTTCAGCAAGCTGCACCCCGGTTCTTCTTAAGAGTATTTTAACTAAACTACCTTATTTCTTTCCCTTTTGCTGCATTTCCTTCATTCTCTTTTGCTGCTCTTGCATTTGCTCCATCTTTTCCGCCCATTTTGATTTTGCTTTCGGCTTCTTGCGGTTCTCTGCGATTTGCGCCACTATTTTATCATGATCGATAATATAGTTCTGTATCACAAACTGCAATATCAACGTAATAATATTTGAAACCGTATAATACCAGGTCAACGCCGAAGGAAGTTTGTTGAAGATAAACAACAGGAAAACCGGGAAAATATAAGGCATGTATTTCATCACGGGATTACTTTGATCCGGTGACATACTCATACTGTAAATAGAAATCAGTAAGCTGGTTATTACGGCCGTTATCGTGAACAAGCTCAGGTGGCTTCCCAGCAAAGGAATATTCACACCAAACTTAATCACATCGTCAAACGCAGAGAGATCTTTCGCCCAAAGAAAATCAGCTCCACGCAGGTCTACACTTGAACTAAAGAAGCTATAAAGAGCGAAGAAGATAGGTATCTGTAACAAAGCAGGAATACAACCACCAAGCGGGTTTACACCAGCTTCCCGGAACAGTTTCATTTGTTCCATGCTCATAGCTTGCTGGTCTGCGCCAAACTTCTCTTTCAACTTTGCAATCTCGGGCCGCAGCGCTTTCATCTTGGCCCCGCTCAGGTAGCTTTTGTAAGAAAGCGGGGAAATGATCAAGCGAATAAAAATGGTCAGGAAGGCAATGACCCAGCCAAAATTGCTGACGAAGCTTTTGATAAAATCCCAGACCGGCAACACCACATA
>JANOCH010000174.1:0-7182 GCA_031412015.1 Chitinophagaceae bacterium | reverse complement strand
TAATCTCCGACCATCCGGGCGAGTGGTCATCATTTTTAATAATAGATTCGGTTTTCCGGCTCAGGTAAGCAAATACCGGGGACCCGATGATCAAACAGATATATTTAAAGAAAGAAAAATAAAAAAGCAATAAGGTCAGCCAGAGGATAATACCGGTGAAGGTGAAAAGAAAACCGAGCAAACTATTTTGAAACTTTTGGATCCAGTTGCTGAGCTGCATGATATGCGTGAAATATTCAATCACAGCGGTGGCGGATTTCCCAAAGAAATACATGGCCGTAATGAATAAAATAGTATAGATAAGACCCGGAATGACCACCCATTTCCAGAGTTTATGCTGCGAGATAAAACGATGGGCTTCCCCCCAGGATTGGATACTAATAACTATTTCTTTAAGCAAAACTTAATTTTGAGAAGGTAAATATAATGGATTAAGATACAAGAGACAAGGTTCAAGGAATTGCCTGTTGCCGGTTACTGGTTACCGGTTGGGTTACGAATATTGATGATTCTTCCTTAACTGGTAACGGGCAACTGGTAACTTTTAACCGACAACAAACATGAAAAAACTGGGACTTGATTTTTATAAAAGGGAAAATGTTTTACTGATCGCTGAAGAGCTATTGGGAAAACTACTGGTGACAAACAAGAAGGGTATTACTACTTCTGGTCGTATCGTAGAATGCGAAGCATATGCGGGTATACCTGATAAAGCATCTCATGCTTATGGCGGCAGAAGGACCAATCGCAATGAAGTTATGTATGGAGACGCAGGCGTGGCCTATATATATCTCTGTTATGGTATTCACCACTTGTGCAACGTAGTGACCCATTCCAAGGATATACCTCATGCCATCTTAATACGTTCTCTGGAACCGGTGAAAGGAATAAACGATATGTTGATACGAACGGGGAAAAAACAACTTGATAATACATTGACAAAAGGACCAGGAAATCTTTCCAAAGCATTAGGTATTTATACATCTGATACAGGCGTACTATTAACCGGAAAAAATATCTTTTTGGCGGATGATGGATTCGTCTATCCCAAAAATGAAATATTCACCTCGCCGAGGATTGGTGTTGACTATGCGGGTGAAGATGCGTTACTACCCTACAGGTTTTACATCAAAGGGAATCCCTTTGTTAGTGGAAAGCCAAAATAACGACCTGGTCAAATGGATCTGTAATTCAACGCAAAAAGACATAGAAAGGCAGGGTAACTTTTTTTGGCATCAATGACTTCTTTGCCGCTAACATTGTATCTTGAAAATATAAAGAGCTTAATTTGTCAACTATCTCCCAACCAAAGATCAAGATCATTTCATTGCTTGCCGGCGTTGCTATTGCCATCCTGCTCTGGTTGGTAAATCCATTTAATGTAGATCCCGGCGCCCTGAAAGTGCTGGCCGTAGCAGGGTTGATGATCACCTGGTGGGTGACGGAAGCCTTGCCCATGGCCGTAGTAGCATTATTGCCATTGATCCTTTTCCCTTTATTACAGATATCTTCTATGGAAGATACCGCCGCTCCTTATGCCAACCCGGTGATCTTTTTATTTATGGGTGGGTTTATGATAGGTCTTGCCATTGAAAAATGGAATTTGCATCGTCGCATAGCGCTTAACATTATTCGGATCACAGGCACCAGTGGCGACAGGATCGTACTGGGATTTATATTGGCGTCTGGCTTGTTAAGCATGTGGCTTAGCAATACGGCCACTACAATGATGATGTTTCCTATTGCGGTGTCGGTCATCCACGTGATGAAGGAAAATAACAAAGGGGATGGAAACATTGCCAATTTCTCCCTTACCATCATGCTGGCCATTGCCTATGCATCCAATTTTGGCGGCATTGCTACCATTATCGGCACGCCACCCAATGTGGCCTATGTTGGCTATATAGAAAAGAAATATTCTTTCAACGTGGATTTTCTCAACTGGATGCTGATCTGTACTCCGCTCGCCATTTTATTATTGATAAGTTTGTATTGGGTAATGGTAAAATGGTTGTTTCCCAACCGTATCAAATCAGATCTTGCCACAAAGCAATTGATAAAGGATGAACTGGCAGCTTTGGGACCGGTTTCCACTAATGAAAAAAGGGTGCTTGTTATTTTTATCAGTACCGCTTTATTATGGATCACCAAAGACATTATCAATGTAACGCAGTCGGTCATTAAGTTAAATGATACGATCATAGCGGTAATTGGGGCGGTTGCTTTATTTATCTGCCCGGCGGAAGGAGAGAAAAGCGATTCCATATTAGAATGGGATGATACGCAAAAGATGGCCTGGGGAATTTTGTTATTATTTGGCGGCGGAATTTCATTGGCCAATGGCTTAGAAAACGCTGGATTGATGCAAGAGTTGGGTCAGTGGCTTTCACAATTTGCCGGTAATCAATTTATACTGGTATTGGTCATCACCATCGTGACTATCTTTCTCAGTGAAGTAATGAGTAATGTTGCCCAGGTGATCGTTTTTGCGCCGGTGGTTTCCTCCATGGCAGATGCCATTGGAATGAATCCCTTGTTGCTTGGTATACCGATGACCTTAGCGGCCAGTTGCGCCAGTATGCTACCGATGGGAACACCGCCAAATGCTATTGTTTTCGCCAGCGGTCATATTAAATTGAAGCAAATGACAAAGGCAGGGTTCGTGATGAATATCGTGGCAGTGATATTGATTACCCTATTCTGCTGGTTCCTGTTGCCTTTATTAATGAAAATTTGATCGGGTCAGTTAACGGTGAGACCTTTTATCACCTTGACGGTCCTGTATTCTTTTAATTTAGCGTCGTACACCTCCATATCAATATATTTCACCGTGATATTTTTTTTGATCAGCGCGGCTGGTTTTTTCGACAGGTCTTCTGACCCTTCAAAGAATTGAAACCACCAAAGTTTTTCTTCTTTGCCTGATTTGGTTTTAATAACTATCGACGAAAATAGTTGCTCTTCTATACGCTGGAAAATACCGGTGATAGATTTTGTTTCCTCCTCCTCCGCGTTCGATTCATTTATTTCACTCATGTTGTTCTTAATAAACTCAAGGAATTTTGGGCAGCCAAATGCGGCTTCCTTTCCGATCCGCTCACTGATTTTTTCATAATCCTGTTCATTATCACGGGATAGACCCCATTCCTTTTCTATTTCCTTATTATATTTTTCAATGATAGGAACAATTAGTAAACCTAACTCCATTTCAAAACCTTTGAATTGGGTGATATCTTTTTTAGAAAACTCGATACAAAACTCGTTGGCGATTTTTTGGGTTAGGGTCGAATCTTTTTGTGCGAATGAATTATTTCCACAAATAAAAAAAAGGCCCAGGGCAAGCATACAAGCAGATTTACGCATATATCAGCGAATTGGTGATTTAAAAAAAGTAATTAGCAGGCCCCAAAATAGAACTAAACCAGATCAAAATTTAGGACAGTTCAATTTTTTCGCATTGGGATCGGTTGGCTTCTTGATATAAATTAGAGAGATCTCAACTCCACCCCTGGAATTGGAAGCCGCTTTTAAGGAAGAAGTGTTTACGTCGTAGGAAGCGCCAAAATGCCACTCGCCAAATTCAAGGCCTACATAAGGGATCAAAGCATCTTTGAACCGGTACCAGGTTCCCAAATAGAAATTGGTGGGATTTTCTTCATCATTGTTAACATTCAAACTGAAAGCGCCACCTAACATGGTATTATAAGCCTTGGCCTGAATGCTGTGATTAGCGGCCACATGAAATGAGTTATAAGTACCGACGGGAATTCTTGCCCCCGCCTGCAGTGTTGTTCTGGCATTCAGTACAAAATCGCCTTTCTGAAAGCTTTCTTTAGGACGGTTAAGATGATACATAGAAGCTCCAAAGTAAATATTATTGTATCCGTTGGTGGAACCATTATACATCAAACCGGCATTCAGGTCAAAATAATTGAGGTTCACCTGGTTGGAAGAAAAGCTTTCCTGGGTAACCTGGGTAAAACCAAAAGGGGTTAGCTGGTCCTCGAACGTCAGCTTACTTGTATTCAGTCTTTTGTTCATATAGGTACCCTGGAAACCGGCGCCAAGTTGGTGATAGCCGTTTTCATCCAGCGCTTTGTGATAAGCAAGTGATACACCAAGGTAAGTGCTGTTTAACGCACCATCACCGGCTTTATCACTGTAGGCCATGAAACCAACCCCAAACTGGTCAAAATCAGGAAGACGATCCTTCATGATACCCATATCCAGTGAAGCGGTCATGGTGGTATAAGCATTATTGATAGTAGGCCATTGATTCCTGTAGTTGGCCGCGAAGCGAAACACCCCATCAAATTTTCCTGTCATCGCAGGATTCATGGTAAGGGGGGAAGCAAAAAATTGAGAAAAATTGGGATCCTGGGCTACGGATGCACTTGCCAAAGACACACAGATCGTCAGGTTAAAAAGAATTTTTTTCATCTCAGCAATTAAGTTTTTTCACTGTCACGCAGTTATCTCAACCGGGGTCCGAAGCCAATTTATATAAACGCTTTTTGGGTTCTTTAAATTGCCTCAACCATTTTCCAATTTCAAATGATTTTTTAAGACCGGAACGGCAAAATACAACAAATAAAAGACCTGTGAAAGTCTATAAATGCTGCTTTTAAAAGCCCGCAACCAGGGGCCAAAAACCCTTTTACATCTGAACTTTTACTCCAAATGCCAGGTCGCCTGCATCACCCAACCCGGGTACAATATAGCCTTTGGCCGTCAGCTCATCGTCAATATCGCCGCACCAGATGGTAACCGACGGATCCTGCCTTTTCACATATTCAATGCCAACCGTGCAGGCAATGGCCGCTACAATGTGAATTTCTTTCGGACGGCCCTCTTCTTTTAAAAATTGAATGGTTTTTACTAAGGAAGAACCCGTAGCGAGCATTGGATCGGAGATAATGACAACCCGATTCTCCAGTTCAGGACAAGAAATATAATCGAGGCTGATCTCAAAACTTCCGTCTTTATTATGCTTGCGGTAAGCCGAAATAAAGGCATTATCAGCTTTGTCAAAATAATTTAATAAACCCTGGTGCAAGGGCAATCCGGCCCTGAGGATAGTGGCCAATACTGGCTGCTGTTCCATCAACTTGCAAGTGGCGATACCCATCGGTGTTTGCACTTCTTTTTCAACAAATGGTAACACCTTGCTGATCTCATAGGCGGCCACTTCACCGATACGTTCAAGGTTCCGGCGAAACCGCATCCGGTCATTCTGGATATCTACATCCCTTAGTTCGCTGATCCAATTGCTGATAAGGCTGTGCTGTTCACTTAATTTAATGACCATGATTTTTGATTTATCGTTGTCCGGAAATGGAAGAGTTATACGATGGCTTTCCACCTAAAGCTTTTACTGCTATATCTTTTAAGGGTTCTTCAGCTTAATTTTGGCATCCTTTGTCGGGTTTCCCGCCATAAGTCGGAACAAACAGGATGACAATGGATATTATACTTTTGGCAAATCTAATCTAAAAACAGTTTATGATTTACAGGGCTATAGGTTTAATGAGTGGGAGTTCGCTGGATGGGCTCGATATTGTTTTTGCCGAAATAAATGAAAACGGCGGTAAATGGACTTACGAGATCACACAGGCGGATTGTTATAGCTATCCTTCAGCATGGGTAAAACGGCTGAAAGACGCAACCTCCCTCTCAGCTTTGGAGTATCAATTATTGCATAGTGAATACGGGCATTACCTCGGCGAACAGGTGAATCGTTTTATTGAAGAACATCATTTGCAGTACCAGGTAGCACTGGTGGCCTCACATGGTCACACTACTTTTCATATCCCCGGTAAAAAAATGACGGCGCAGTTAGGAGATGGGGCGGCTATTGCAGCCCTTACGCAATTACCAGTGGTATCGGATCTGCGTTCGTTGGATATAGCTTTTGGCGGGCAGGGTGCGCCGATCGTTCCGATAGGAGAAAAATTTTTGTTCGGTGATTATCATTACTTCTTAAATCTGGGTGGGATCGCAAATGTATCATTCAATGCAGATCAATACGTGGCTTTTGATGTTTGTGCGGCTAACCGTGTGTTAAATATGCTGGCGGCCGATGCGGGGAAGGAATACGATGAGGATGGACAAATGGCGGCATCAGGAACAGTAAATAGTTCTTTGATAGAAAAATTAAATGCACTGGACTATTACAAACAACCACCTCCCAAATCGCTGGCCAACGATTTTGGGACGGATACCGTTTACCCATTGATTAATGCTGCAGAAAAAAGTATTCCGGATGCATTGAGAACATACACCGAACACATAGCCATACAAATAAAAAACGCAATTTCAACAGTAGGAAACCTTACATCTTATCCGGCCACAGGCGAGACAAATCCCTCCAAAGAGGTCCATCAGGACAAACTTCTCTGCACCGGTGGCGGCGCCTTTAATACTTATCTTATCGAACGATTGAAACATCAATTGGGAGAATTGAATATTGACGTGATCATTCCTGGTGAAAAGCTGGTGAAATACAAAGAAGCCCTGATCATGGCACTGATAGGTGTGCTTCGCTGGCGGGAAGAGGCCAATGTTTTGTCATCCGTTACCGGTGCGAAAAGAGACAGCGTTGGTGGCGCTATGTGGATGGGCCAGGAGGAATAATACGGGCCATAAAAAAAAGGCAGAGTCTTGCGATCCGCCTATATTTTATAAACCATCAACAATAACAGGGTCCCGCACCAACTATTTTGCGCCAGTTTTGCTGGGACAGGTTTTTATACCAAAAATCGTATAGAGCGGACAGGAACCAACAAGACTTGTCAGCACAAACACTCCGCCTAATACCAGCAATACAATCCCCCAAGTACCGGTAACTATCCCGTTAAAGTATAGTAAGCCGAATACGGCAGCAATGATGATTCTCAGGATGCGATCAACGGATCCCATGTTTTGTTTCATATCAGTTTGATTTTTTTATTTATTTGTTAAGCCATTTAACCAACCACACGATACCAGCAACTACCCCCACACAGGTAATGCACAGTAAAATAAACCGAGCCAGCTTATTTTTCATTTCTTCTGATGCTGATGTAAACTTATAGCGTGGTAAGCACAGGAAAAGTGACTTTGGTCACCAGCAGCGATGATTTTTGATGGATATGTATTTGACCGATTGCGTTACAGTGTTTATATTTAGAACGAGCTTCATGA
>JANOCH010000173.1:0-2849 GCA_031412015.1 Chitinophagaceae bacterium | reverse complement strand
GGGGGTTATCTTATTATGAAAATGTAAGCCTTTCAAAAAAAGTGTGTAAGCCTCCAGATTTTGAGTGGGGACTTTTACAAGTGTCTCCTCATGCTCTTTCGCAGTCAAATTCTCACGAAGCTTATTCGCTATAATACTGCTAATCTCCGCTTGCACTTCAAATATATCAGTGAGGTTCCGGTCATAATTTTCGCTCCAGATATGGTAACCATCGGCGGCATTGATCAACTGTGCAGTAATGCGAACCCTGTTGCCTGCTTTGCGTACACTTCCTTCCAATACTTTATCTACATTCAACTGGATGGCGATGTCACGGATATCGTTATTCTTTCCTTTAAAAGCAAAGGCAGAGGTGCGGGAGGTTACCTGCAAGCCATCTACCCTTGTCAACGCATTCAATAATTCTTCGGTAATGCCATCGCTGAAATATTCATTTTCCGGATCAGCACTCATGTTAACGAATGGAAGCACCGCCAACCGGTTATGAGGTTGTTTGGTTTTGCCTCTCAATTCATCCCGGCCCGGCACCGCGATCCCGCTATTTGAGATCGCAAAAACACGAACCGCTTGTTTTACATTCTTCAGCTCAAAATATCCCATTTCCCGGGTGCTGATATTTTGCTGGTTCTTTATTTCATCATGTACTTTCTCAGAAATAAAAATACCTCCCGGAACGGCAAGCGATTCAATACGAGAGGCAAGGTTGACGCCGTCGCCATAGATCGCTTCCTCCTCGATGATCACATCTCCTGTATGAATACCCATGCGCAGTTCAACTTTCGGCTCTTGCTGTAAAAGATGCTGGATATGAATGGCACAACTTACGCTATCAATAGCACTACTGAAAATACTTAGTGAACCATCTCCATAATTCTGGAGGATCTTACCATTAAATTGCCCGACAGAGGACTCCAGCACTTCCTTTAACCGTTTCCGTTTTAAACGGGCCAGTTGCTCATTTTCCTGCATGAGTGACGTGTAGCCGGTCATATCGGCGAATAATATAGCTGCCAGTTGTCGCATAAAGATGCTGCAAAATAACAAAGAAAAGGCCGAACAGGTTTACCGGGAGTGCTTATTCGGTGAAAGATACAGGAAACTCCTGCCAACGAACACTTAAACAGGCAACTGTCATTGGCTGATTCATTTTGTGACGAACTTGTTATTAACAACACACAGGTCATTCAAACAATCAGCCCACTAACTATCGCAGATATGTTATTTCAAAAATTTATACGATAACATGACAAGACCGCTGGGATAGGTTTGGGTATTGACCAGTTGCAAAGACTTTCTGCCGGGGATATTACGAAACAGTGATTTCCCGCTACCCAGTAGTATCGGGTGCACCGCTAATGCCATTTCATCTACGAGGCCCATATTTATAAATGAAGAGGTCAATGCGGCGCCGCCATACAACCAAATATCTTTTCCGGGACTGTTTTTTATAGTATTAACCTCTTCGAATAAGTCTTCGTTTACCAATATCCCATTCCCCGGAAGATGCTTTAACGAGTTAGAAAAAACATATTCCTTCAATGGAGGAAGGCCGGGAAATGCATTGTCTCCCATGGACAAGGCCACTTCATAGCTTTTGCGACCAATGAAGATGGCATCAATGCGTTTATAAAAATCAGACATGCCGTAGTCATCATCTGTCAGGCACCAGTCAAATTCACCATGTGGTCCTTCGATAAAACCATCTAAGCTTACGGCCAATTGCAATATTACCTTCCTCATAAAAAAAATAAAATAATGGAGCTAAAACTAAAGAATACTTTGGAGATTCACTAGCATCGGATCATTATAATTCATCTCATCGGGTAGCTTACAAAAAAGCCCCGGCCAAAACGGGGATCAAATAAATGACTGCTTAGGAAATATCATCGTGAAATAAGCGTTCTGAAACGTTCAATATTTTGCATGCCTTCATATTTCAGGGGAATATCACGGGAGATACCGGCTTTTTTTACCCGGGCGGTTCCTTCAACCCGTACCAGCACTTCTTTCTTCTTCAATAGCTCCTGTTGATTTTTAAGGGCGCCTATCATATCTAATTTTACAATGGCCGGAACAATAAACTCCGATCTTTTTCTTACCTGCACTTTCTCTCCCAGGTTAAAACTACCAAGGTAGGCGTTGTCGACATAGACATCACCACGGGCTTCCGATAGTTGCACACCAAAATTATTAGGATTATAATAAACCAGGTCGATTCCCGCTGTGGATTGTAACAGCCCCATTTCGATCAGTTTTATTTCGCTGATCTCGCGGTATTCAGGTTCCCGAATATTGGAGGTGCCGCAAGAAGTTAACAATACTATGCTTACTGCAAGTGTAGCGATCATTGCTTTCATACGCTGTGTTTAAATTTTTGAATTAATATTACAAACACAACAGCATATCAAAGTATCAGGCCAGCTTATGTTAAAGTCATGTGAGTAAAATGATTTAACAGCATTTTTAAATGGGGATCGCAGTAACTTTTTATAAATTTCCAGTGATGATTGTATGCAATGAAATAAGGAGAGGAAGCAGAACTTACTTTACCGTGAGTTACGGGCAGAGAATTGATCTTGTGAGCCCGCAAAAATACTTAGTAATAAAATTATTGATATACCTATTCTTTATCAGCGTCCACTCTGCGCCCAATAAAATACCCTGCGGCTCCACCAACCACTACGCCTACCGCCATCCAGAGAATAGAGGCCTGTGTACCAAAATAAGTTACCGCCAGCCCGATGATAGCTCCCGCAATGGTGAATATACCGGAGGCCTTGCTTTTGGATGTGGCAGAAACTGTTTCGCCTTTATGCTTAAATTGGCGAAGGTGTTCTTTGTGTTTTTTG
>JANOCH010000172.1:0-4045 GCA_031412015.1 Chitinophagaceae bacterium | reverse complement strand
ACCAAAGGTGATGTGGTTTTATTAAGTCCTGCTTGTGCAAGCTTTGATCTTTTTAAGAATTATGAAGACAGGGGAAACCAGTTTAAGAGAGCGGTGAAGGAGTTGTAGTGAGAAGTCAGCAGTTGGCAGTTCACAGTTTGCAGTTGCCATTCGAAAAAACTTTTAGTATGGGAACGTTTCGGGATTTGATAGTTTATAAAAAAGCATTTCAACTGGCGATGGAGGTTTTTGAAATGACTCAAAATTTCCAGTTGAAGAAAGATATTCTTTAATTGATCAAATAAGAAGAAGTTCGAGATCGGTTTGTATTTGTTTGGCGGAAGGATGCAGGAAAAGAAGATATGTCGCACATTTTGTGGCAAAGACAACAAATAGTGATATGGAAAATACTGAAACGCAGGGATGGCTGGATTTTAGCCTGGCATGTAAGTATATAAGTGAAGATGTTTATAAGATAAGATGGTTAAAAGTGAAGAGGTTGGGAGATTATTAAATGATATTATTCAACATCCTGAAAAATATGGAAGTAAGTAGGCTGCGTTGCCAACCGCAAATTGCCTACTGCCAACTGTAAATATGGAAGCAGTAAGAGACATACGGTTTAGTGAAATGGGGAACTTCAATACCCGTAATTTCCTTAGCAAAACCAAAGGGGACAAAGTGATCTGGGCATTGGTTATACTTCTGGCATTGGTTTCATTGCTGGCCGTTTACAGCGCAACCGGGTCATTGGCCTATAAAAATTATAAAGGCAATACAGAAATTTATCTTTTCAAACAAGTAGCGTTCATCGTTGTTGGCATAGCAGTTGTATATTTTGCGCACCTGTTTAATTATACATTGTATTCAAGGGTTGCTACCATCATCTTCTTGTTGGTTATTCCTTTGCTGATCTACACCTTATTTTTCGGAATAAGAATGAATGAAGGCAGCCGATGGATAAAACTGCCGCTGATCAACATGACCATGCAAACATCCGATCTTGCAAAGCTGGCATTATTCATGTACCTGGCCCGCTTATTAAGCAAGAAGCAGGATATGATCAAAAGTTTTAAGAAGGGATTTCTGCCGGTGATGACCCCTGTCGCTATTGTTTGTCTCCTGATCGCTCCGGCAAATTTATCAACTGCCTTATTGTTAGGAGCGAGTTGCCTGATGCTTTTATTTATCGGTCGGGCAAGAACCAAACATATTTTGTTGACGATGGGACTTGCGATGATACCGATCTTGTTTCTGATCATAGCAGCCGTGGCGAGTCATAAAGCGGAAGATGATGAAGCTGTAGTAGAGAAAAAAAATTCCTCCGGGTTATTCGGAAGAGTTGAAACATGGATCGGGAGAGTGGAAAATTTTATCTATGGCGGTAAGGAAGCGGATAACGATGAGATGTACCAGGTAAACCAGGCGAAGATCGCCATTGCGCAGGGAGGTTTGTTAGGCGTTGGTCCCGGTAACAGCACGACAAGAGACTATCTGCCACAGGCATACAATGATTTCATATTCGCCATCATCATTGAAGAATATGGTTTTATCGGCGGGGCGTTCATTGTTTTTATTTACCTGGTATTCCTGTACCGCTGTATACGAATATTCAAACGATGCCCGTATGCATTCGGTGCTTTCCTGGCTTTGGGATTAAGTTTTACGCTGGCGATCCAGGCAATAGCAAATATGGCGGTAACCGTGAATTTATTTCCTGTGACAGGAGTGACATTACCCCTGGTGAGTATGGGAGGAAGCAGTTTCATATTTACCTGTTTGGCGATTGGAATAATATTGAGTGTGGCGAGAAACGTTGAGCAGTTGGAGGGGGAGAAGCAAGTAGCGAGCGGCGAGTAGTGAGGTTGAACTTTATAGTGTTATGTAACGATCAAACGATGAGCAAAAAAGTAATTATAGCGGGTGGGGGAACCGGTGGTCATATTTTCCCTGCCATAGCAATTGCTAATGCACTGAAAAAAAGGGACGAGCATATTGAAATACTGTTTGTTGGTGCGAAAGGAAAGATGGAGATGGAAAAAGTGCCACAGGCAGGATACGAGATAGAAGGGTTGGATATAGCAGGATTCAACCGCAGTTCTTTGATAAAAAATATTGGTTTGCCGTTTAAGCTGATAAAAAGTTTTTTCCAGGTCAGGAAGATCATTAACCAGTTTAAACCTGACGCCGTCGTTGGAGTAGGTGGCTATTCCAGTTTCCCGGTATTGAAATTTGCGCAGGCTAAGAGAATTCCAACTTTCATACACGAGTCGAATTCTTTTGCCGGTAAATCCAATATGATGCTGGGAAAAAAAGCACTAAAGGTGTTTACGGGAACTGATGGAATGGAGAAATTCTTTCTAAAAGAAAAGATCATGATAACGGGTAACCCGGTGCGGCTGGCTATTGCAGAAGCAAAGATATCACGGGGGGATGGTCTTAGATTCTTTTCATTGGAGGAGAATAGAAAAACGGTGTTGATTGTTGGCGGAAGCCTTGGGGCAAGGTCCATCAATGAAGCGATCGGAAAAAATCTTGATCATTTGTTAGACGCAGGTTTACAATTGATCTGGCAAACAGGAAAACCTTATGCTGCAAAAGCAAAAGAGCAGATAGCAGGAAAGCGATCTATTTGGGTGAATGATTTCATTACGCAAATGGAATATGCTTACGCCGCGGCTGATATAGTGGTGGCCCGTTCAGGCGCCATGACAGTAGCGGAATTATGTGTTGTTAAAAAGCCCGTTTTGTTCGTACCCTATCCTTTTGCTGCAGAAGATCACCAAACCGTGAATGCGATGCAACTGGTGGATAAACATGCAGCATTGATGATCAAAGATGCAGATGCACCGGATAAACTGGTACCGATTGCGATCGATCTTGCAAAAGATGAAAACTGGCAAGGACAGTTAAAGAATAATATTGCCAAATTAGCCATTACTGATGCTGACAAAGTAATTGCTAATGAGATTTTGAAAAGTATAAAATAGTCAGCTGGAATTTTTGAAAATGGAAGAAGCATGAGTAATGGATCCGATGCCTCGCTTATCAACAGCCCCTTTAAAGGCGTTGATCAATTCCGCGAAGTCTATTTTATCGGGATAGGCGGTATCGGTATGAGTGCTGTCGCGAGATTCTTTCATTCAAAAGGAGTAATAGTAAGTGGGTATGATAAAACGCCTACTGTTTTGACAAAAGAATTGGAAGCAAGTGGTATCAGGGTTCATTACCAGGAGAATCTTGATCTGATACCAAAGAATGCACAACTGGTAGTGTATACGCCAGCGGTGCCAAAGGACCACAAAGAATTGGTTTATTACCAGCAGCAGGGTAATAAAGTGGTAAAGAGAAGTGATGTGCTGCAGCTTATATCAGAAAGTTCTTTTAATATCTGTATCGCGGGAACGCATGGTAAAACGACCATCACTACCATGACCGCTCATTTGCTGCGTGATACCGGTTTTGGGTGCAATGCTTTTTTAGGCGGTATTTCTGTGAATTACGGAACCAATTTCTGGAGTGACCCCAAAAATGTTTGCGTGATAGAAGCGGATGAATACGACAGGAGTTTTTTGAAATTAAGTCCCGATATAGCCATCATCACGGCGATGGACGCCGATCACCTGGATATATACGGTGATGCCGAATCGGTGGAACAGGCTTTTATTGATTTCAGTAAAAGAGTAAAACCGGGTGGTTTATTGATCAGGCAGTTTGGATTGAAAAGAGGAAAGGAGTTGAAAGCAGACCGTCAGCTTACGTATAGTTTACAAAATGAAAGTGCTGACGTATATGGCACTAATATCCGGATGATGAATGGCAGCTATGAGTTTGATGTGGTGATGTCCGCAAGGTCACGAAGGACTCCCCTGGAGACTCCTTTGGAGAAAGAAAATAAGATCGACAATGTAGTGCTGCACATGGGTGGTATGCATAACGTAGAAAATGTAATTGCAGCTATTGCGGCAGCCAGTTCTTTGGGAATAGAAAATGAAAAGATCAAATCCGCGGTGGAATCTTTTCGGGGAGTTAAGAGGAGATTTGAGTATGTCATCCCTCCCTCTAC
>JANOCH010000171.1:0-4347 GCA_031412015.1 Chitinophagaceae bacterium | reverse complement strand
ATCATGGCGGTCAGTTCGCTCATCAATTTATCATCACTGCCATCAAACCCGATCGCCTTGAACCGGATCTTTCCATCTTTATCAATGACAAATTTAGTAGGTATGCCATCCACTTTGTAATCAGCTACTACTTTGTCTTCGTTGTCCATTAAAACATGGAAACTGTATTTATTACTGGCGATAAACTCGCCGGCATTCTTCTCTTTATTATCCCCTTTTTCCCAGGTATCAACGAATATAAACTTGACGTCAGCATTGTTACTATACTTGTTGACCATTTTTTGCATACCCGGAAAACTCGCCTTGCAAGGACCGCACCAGGTAGCCCAGAAGTCAACCACAACCACTTTACCCTTCAGATCGCCAATTCTCACTTTCTTTCCTGAAAGATCCAGCAACGCAAAAGAAGGAGCTATTTCATTGAGCATGGATTTACGCAACTCCGCCAACATTTTCAGGTAGCTCTCTTTTTCCAGCGCAGTGATATAATCATCGAATCCGGCGTCAGACTTATTGCTCTTTACGTAGGTATTTTTTAATATCTCTTTTATTTTCCCAGTCGACTTACCATCTTTCACAAACTGCTCCAACTCTTTTTTGTACACTTTTGCCGGCAATGCTTTTTCCGCCAATAATGCATAGGTATTATTCTCCTCCGGATTTTGTCCTTTTTCAATAAGGATCGCTGCGTCTTTCGCGTATTGAAACCCTTTTTTATATTTTCCAAGGCCATACATAACCATGGCATAAGTGTCCGCATACATTGCGTAGATACTTTCTTTTTGGGTGCGCCATTGCTTTGCAGTCTGACCGGCTGGCTTTATGCCAGTTGGATTTTGCCATTCATTTTTTGCATGAGTGGTAGCAATGCTGGTAAATTCTTCCGCGAAATCAAGATCTTTTCCTGTTTCCTGTATTCGCCAGGCAGCGCTATTATAAAGAGAAGCCTCTTCATCTTTATTAAGAATTGTCTGTTCAGCCATCGCCGTCTTAAATCCCGCCCAGTCCTTTTTATTGATGTATGCAAAAAGAAATTGTTGATGATAAAAAGAAAGGTTGGATTTGAGCGAACTCCAGTTATTATCCGTTTCTATCTTTTTCGTAATGTCTGCCAAAAGTTCCTTTCGTTTTACCTGGTCCTTTTCCGCATTGAATTTTTGCACGACATCATTAATAATCCATGTACCGGAAGGAAATTCTTCTTTTTTTAATGAAGTGATCAATTTCGCCTGCTCTGGTAATTTAGCGAGGCCATAAAGCGTTTCAAGGTTGTTGTAGTCGGCCTCTTCTTCCAGCCCATTCTTCAAACCGGTTTCAATTTCCTTTTGAATGATAGCATCAGCATTCGGTTTTTTCAAGGCCTGTAATAACCGTATATATCTCGGAAGGTTGGCAGTCCGGTCATCGGGATAAAGCTCCATCTCCTTTTCGATCATGGCGAGCGCCTTATCATTATTTCGTGTCACGCCTGCCGTTGGAGCAGCGTACTGGTAAAAATGTGACAACCACATATAACTCCCCTTCCTTATATTATCACCATCATACAATTGGATAAAATAGCCCTCCTCAAAGTTGTTATCATACTTTTTATCCGCGCTGAAGACGATATTGATAAAACTATGCGAGGTATCGGTAGTAATGGTGCCGGTGTAAGTATATTCTTTTCTTTTCAGAACGATTTCATCCGCTGTTCTTTCCTTCTTGCTTCCATAAGCATAAGCCACCGCTTCTACCGTCTCCAGGCTATTGGCAAGATCGCCTGATGATTGATACGTAAAACTTATAACATCACCGGGTTTTGGCTTTTCAGGAGTGTACGTAAAATTTTTTTGAGCGAAAGTCACAGTGGCGAATAGAATAAACACCGCTGCCAGGATTTTCTTCATGTGCATATATGTGATTGTTTGTTACTAAGGTACTGAACCATCCTGACAAAACAATTTGATGCCTTTATGTACGCAACAAGACAAGCGGAGATTGTATAGCTAAAACCTGAAAATTTCATCCTGAAAATCCAAGGCGAATGATTGAGCAATTTTATTGGTATTGAACATTTTTTGTTAACCGATACCAGGTTTAGCGAAGTTCCCGGGAACACAGTATACGGGTTAATTCAATTCGTTAAGTGTGGTAATGATCTTTTCAAATGTCTCTTCGTCCGTTAGAGTTTGAGGGATGAATTTTTCGCCTATCACTTTTTCATACAATTCAATATATCGCTGCGAGATCGTACCTACCCATTCGTCAGACATTTCCGGTACTGATTGTCCTTCTTTGCCCATGAAATTATTTGCAATAAGCCATTCACGGACAAACTCTTTACTAAGTTGTTTTTGTCTCTCACCTTTTGCCTGTCTTTCTTCAAAACCATCAGCATAAAAATACCTTGAACTGTCAGGTGTATGAATCTCATCCATCAGGTAGACGGTATCACCTATCTTGCCAAATTCGTATTTTGTATCAACAAGGATCAATCCTCTTTTCGCTGCGGTTTCCTTTCCTCTTTCAAACAGTTGCAAAGCATATTCACTTAGAATTTCCCATTCTACTTTTGTAGCAAGTCCTTTTACAATGATCTCTTCGGGCGATATGTCTTCATCATGTCCCTGGTCTGCTTTTGTTGAAGGTGTAATAATAGGAGAGGGAAAGAAATCATTTTCCTTCATTCCTTCCGGCATTGCGGCGCCGCATAACTGGCGCTTACTACCGGCATAGGTTCTCCACGCATGGCCGGTTAAGTTCCCTCTTACTACCATCTCGATCTTGAATGGCACGCATTTTTTTCCGATAGAAACATTGGGAGCAGGTACTTTCTCAAGCCAGTTAGGACATATATCCCGTGTAGCTTTCAGCATGTAAGCAGCGATCTGGTTCAATACTTGTCCTTTAAAAGGGATAAGCCTCGGAAGAACAACATCAAATGCGGAAATACGGTCGGAGGCCATCATGACAAGCTTGTCTTTAATCGTATAAACATCGCGAACCTTCCCACTGTAAAAGGCTGTCTGACCAGGAAAAGAAAATGGAATCATAACCGAAATTAAGAAGGGTTAAAAACACACCCAATAATAGCGCTTTTAAGATTTCAACAAGTTGTTCTTTTCAGTGGAAAAATTAAATTTTTGGATAAACAGCACAATGCTTATTTTACCGGCCTATTCCCAAACTAAAATTGCCATATATGAGAAAAAACTGCCGCTTAATGATTGCTTTGTTAGTGGTAAATATTTTTGCTATTGCTGGCTATGCACAAAACGTTACTATCTCCGGTACCGTTCGCAATAGCATCACCAGGGATCCGATAGCTTCAGTGTCCGTGGTCGTAAAAGGCAGCTCAACGGGTACGTTCACCAACGAGAATGGCGCCTTCAAACTAACAACCGCCAAAACACCTGTTGTGCTGGTGTTTAGTTCTGTTGGCTATGAAAGTAGAGAAGTAACTGTCAGCAGCACCGATGCAGTTGAAGTTGATTTTGTTCCTGCATCTTCCCTGGGGCAGGAAGTTGTAGTTTCAGCATCCCGTGTACCGGAAAGAATTTTGGAATCACCCGTTTCTATTGAACGGATAAGCAATATCGCTATTCGCAATTCGGCGGCCTCCAACTATTATGATATCGTCAGCACATTAAAAGGAGTAGACGTGGTGGCTGCATCGTTGTCATTTAAAACGCCAACTACAAGGGGCTTTGCCGGTAGCGGTAATACTAGATTCAACCAGATCGTAGATGGTATGGATAACCAGGCTCCTGGTTTGAATTTTTCTGTGGGAAGTATCGTTGGTCTTACAGAATTGGATGTAGAAAGCATGGAATTATTACCGGGTGCGTCTTCCGCGCTATACGGTCCCGGCGGGATGAATGGTACTCTCCTGATCAACAGCAAAAACCCTTTTAAATACCAGGGACTTTCGTTCCAGGTAAAAACGGGCATCATGCATACTGATGGACGCGAAAGAGATCCGTCACCTTATCATAACTGGTCACTTCGCTGGGCCCAGAAAGTGTCCGAACGTTTTGCCTTTAAGATCGGCGCAGAAATGATTCAGGCCAACGACTGGGTAGCGGATGATTACAGGAACTATAAAAGATTGGGTACAACAGGAAGCATAGTTCCCGGCACCCGTGCCACGGATCCTAATTATGATGGAGTAAATACCTACGGCGATGAGACCACTACTAATTTGAGGGGGGTGCTCAATGCAATTGGCGCCCAGGTTCCTTTCTGGCAAAGTTATATCAATGCTCTTCCTGCAGACATTCCTGTTTCCAGGAGCGGTTATACAGAGAATGAAGTCGTCAACCCCAATTCATTAAATGTCAAAATCTCGGGAGCACTGCACTATAAATT
>JANOCH010000170.1:0-8220 GCA_031412015.1 Chitinophagaceae bacterium | reverse complement strand
TTTGCACCATGGTCACTGAAGTTGGCTTCACCTAATGAATATAAGCCCGGGATCGTCGTTTGCAATTCGTAGTTAACCCATAAACCACCCATGGTGTAATGCACTGCCGGATATATCCTCATCGGAACTTCATAGGGATTTTCTCCGGTGATCTTTTCATACATATCGAAAAGATTCCCGTATTCTTCTTTCACTACTTCTTTGCCCAAACGCATCAGGGTTTCCATGTCGGGGTTATCTATACCCAATTTGCTGGCCTCTACTTTTCCATATTTATTGACCAGGTTGTATTTGAAGTCTAAGTAAACAGCCTGCTTGGTGGTGCCCACTCCATATCCTGCATCGCATCTTTCCTTAGCGGCTCTTGATGCCACATCTCTTGGAACAAGGTTACCAAAAGCAGGATACCTTCTTTCCAAATAGTAATCTCTTTCCTCTTCAGGAATATCATTTGCCTTGCGGGGATCATCTTTTTTCTTTGGAACCCAGATACGACCATCATTACGCAATGACTCTGACATCAATGTCAGTTTACTTTGATGGTCGCCGGTAACAGGAATACAGGTAGGATGAATTTGTGTAAAGCAAGGATTGCCAAAGAAGGCGCCGCGTTTATGTGCTTTCCAGATAGCCGTTACATTGCTACCCATGGCATTGGTGCTTAAATAAAACACATTTCCATAACCACCGGAACATAATAATACGGCATGACCAAAATGTCGCTCTAATTGTCCCGATACAAGATCTCTGGCAATAATACCTCTTGCCTTCCCATCAATTTGTACAATGTCGAGCATCTCATGACGATTGTACATTTTTACACTACCCAATGCTACTTGCCTTTCCAATGCCTGGTAAGCTCCTATCAATAATTGTTGCCCGGTTTGACCAGCCGCATAAAAAGTTCTTTTCACCTGCGTACCGCCGAAGGATCGGTTATTTAACAGACCGCCATATTCCCTGGCGAATGGAACTCCCTGCGCCACACATTGGTCAATGATATTGACGCTCACTTCAGCAAGACGATGTACGTTTCCCTCTCTTGCACGATAGTCACCGCCTTTGATCGTATCATAAAACAAACGAAAAACGGAGTCCCCGTCATTCTGGTAATTCTTGGCAGCGTTTATGCCACCCTGTGCGGCAATACTATGTGCCCTGCGCGGTGAGTCCTGGAAACAAAATGCTTTGACCTGGTAACCCATTTCTCCTAACGAAGCGGCCGCTGAAGCACCGGCAAGACCAGTACCTATAACGATAATTTCCAATTTACGTTTATTGGCCGGGTTTACCAGTTTGCAATGGCCCTTATAATCTGTCCACTTATCCTCTAATGGCCCGGCGGGAATTTTTGAATCGAGCATATCGTCTTTTTAAAAATTATTTTTTGTTTACGGCATCATCCTCTTATCCTTCTCCAAAGGAAAAAGACGGTGCTGCAATGCAAAGCCAAACTACATAACTACCACATCAACTTAGTATCTCTAATCAACATTTTCAGAGTTTCCTATTGTTATCAGCATTTCCGAAAAGCAAGGGCTGTGTGTCGGTGACCTTCTCCTTAGGAGAAGGTCGGGATGAGGCCGGTCCTACACCCAACCCAGGTACATACTCACAGGCATCATGGCAAAAGCCAACGGGACGATCACGGAAAAACCCACTCCAGCTGCCTGCACCATTTTTACAAATCGCTTGTTGTGCAATCCTATGGTCCGGAATGAACTTTGAAATCCATGCAGCAAATGCCAGAATAAAGAGAAACAGGCTATCACATACACAATGACTACCCAAAGTTCCTGGAAAGTATATTGCATGAGCGCAAACATATTATGTACCGTTGTTCCATCCTGCAAGGTCATCTCCGGTCCGGGAATTCCGGTGAATCGTGATGGTATCCAGAAATGCCACCAATGAAGAATAAAAAACAATAAGAGAATGGTGCCTAAAAGCCCCATACTGCGACTATACCATTTGCTGCCTTTGTCACCCATTGGTACTGCATAACCGATCTTTCTTTTCGCCTGGTTACTCGCCGTTAGCATATAGCCCTGTATGATGTGAAGGAAGATGCCGATAAAAAGACCTACTTCCATTATCCTGATAACTACCGTGGCTCCCATGAAATGAGCGGCTTTATTAAACATTACTCCTCCGTCGTTGGCCCAAATGCAGGCATTAACGCCTGCGTGTACTACCAGGAAGGAAATCAGAAACAATCCTGTTAAACCCATTACTAATTTCTTACCAACTGCCGACGTGAAGAATTCAGACCATTTCATGTGTCGTGTTAATTTATCTTTTGGCCACAGGTTTGCCGGAGGCAAGTCATAAGCAATCAAAAGTGGTTGAATAAATTTTGGCAAAAATAGTGTTGGATAGCCAATAAATGACAAAAAATTTAAAGACATTAAACGATACAGCTATTTAGATTAAACAACCAATTCCCCCTACTCTATTGCAGCCGGGCTGTCAATTCACCATCAATCTTTTTAAACAAATGAAAAGGCTTATAAGTTCGCCAGTTATCGATTTCCATCAATTCGATATAGCGATTCAGGTGGGCTTTCTTAAAATCGTATTGTGTTTGGGTAGGCATGTTTAGGCAAACGACCCAACCATTTTCATCGGTTACTTCTTCAAATAATTCTTCGTAATATTCGCTGCCGTCGCTATGAAAGTTGAGTACATTTTCGGCAATGAGTATGAATTTGACAATTCCCTCGTAGATGAATTTTTCCAGTACTTCCCGCTTCAGTTCCATGATATCATTTTCGATCGCATCATTCCATTCTCCGATCAATTCAATTACGGCATATTTTTCTTCCGCATCCGCCATAAGTACTTTCAGGTACAGTGTGCGGCTGCCAAAATCATCCCATTGAGGATGTATAAAATAATTGTAAACGGTTTGGGTAAATTCAAACTCGGAATATTGGCGCCCATAAAAAGGAGAAAGCTGATCCTCTTCGCTTACATAAATATGCCGCCAGTTATAAAAGGGTTCTATCGTATGCATACACCAATACTTCTCTGCAAAGATAGAATAAGAGTTGAAAGGAGCTAAGAGTTGAAGGAGAAAAAAGAAGAGGTAAGTATGCCATACCTGCAAATACGCTTACAGCCAAAAGCCAGTGACGAGGTATGGCATACTTTATTTCATTAAATACTTCTTTAACTCGTCGTAGTTGGCCTTCATCAGGATGGATTTCTTTTCCTGGCTCATGATCTCCTTCAAAGAAAAAGGAATGTCGATCTTTTTTCCAATGGTTTCTTCTACGGCATCCGGAAATTTAACCGGGTGAGCCGTTTCGAGGAAAATTCCTTTGTCTGAAGTATGGGCATCTATGTATCTCTTTAACGCCAGGTAGCCAACGGCGCCATGCGGGTCCAATAAATAACTATGATTCTGATAAACATCTTTTATCGTAGCAACGGTATCGGTATCATTGATACTACAAGAAGATAATTTATCTTTCAACTCAGGAAACTGGTGATTGAATATTTCAAGTATCCTTACAAAATTGCTGGGATTCCCCACATCCATGGCATTGCTGAGCGTTGGAATTGTAGCCTGGGGATTGATCCCGTTTGGATCCGGAGTTGACGCTTCAAGATATTTAGTTACAACATCATTAACATTACAGGCTGCAATAAAATGTTGAACCGGCAACCCGGATCTGTTTGCCAGTATACCGGCACAGATATTTCCAAAGTTCCCGCTTGGTACAGATATCGCCGGCGGTTGCTTTTTATTGATCCATTGCTTATACGCAAAAAAATAGTAAAACTGTTGCGGCAGCCATCTTGCCACATTGATAGAGTTAGCGGAAGTAAGAAAAAGTTTTTCATTCAATTCCTTGTCGGTAAAAGCCCGTTTGACCATTTGCTGGCAATCGTCGAATGTTCCTTCTATTTCAAGTGCATGAATATTTTTTCCAAGAGCTGTCAGTTGTTTTTCCTGAACCGGGCTTACTTTGCCGGAAGGATAAAGTATGACGACCTCCACTCCGGCTACATCATAAAACCCATTTGCTACGGCACCGCCGGTATCGCCGGATGTGGCGACCAATACGGTTACTTTCCTGTTCTTACCCTTTAAGAAATAGCCAAGGCAACGACTCATAAACCTTGCGCCAACATCTTTAAACGCCAGGGTCGGTCCATGAAATAATTCCAATGACCAGATACTTTCATTTACCTGCACCAGTGGTATGGGAAAGTTGATGGTCTCGCTTACGATCCGCTTAAGTATATCTTCCGGAATAGTCTCTCCAACATAAGGCCGGATCACATTAAAAGCGATCTCTTCGTTTGACAAATCTTCAATGCCATCAATCAGTTCCTTACTTACCTGTGGAATTCGATCCGGGAAATACAAGCCTTTATCCGGCGCCTGTCCCCTGATAGCGGCTTCTTTAAAATCAACTAGTGGAGATTGCTTATTTGTTGAATAATATTTCATGCTCCTATCCTCTAAAGGAAAACTTCGATCTATTATTTAATTATTTTATTGAACTACTCTTCAATTGTAACTTGCAAATCACTTTTTGCCCATTGCCCATTGCCCATTGCCCATTGCCCATTGCCCATTGCCCATTGCCCATTGCCCATTGCCCATTGCCCATTCACCATTCACCATTCACCACTTCCACCCCCTTCTTATTGATCGTCGTCACATAAGTATTGTAATCAATTCCTATCCTGTCATATACACCCTTCATTACAGTTTCGACTTGCTTTGCTGTCTTTTGCTCTTTACACAACATGAAGATAGATGGGCCTGATCCGGAAATACCGCCACCCAACGCACCTGCTTCTTTGCATTTTGTTTTTACCTCATCAAATCCCGGAATCAAAATACTTCTCACCGGTTCAATGATCACGTCTTCCAACGACCGGCCGATAAGATCAAGATCATTTTTTAGAAATCCTGTTACCAATCCCGCAATATTTCCCCATTGACGGATCGCATCTTTAAGCAATACCTGCTGTCGTAAAATTTGTCGAGCGTCAGAAGTTCTTACTTCAATTTGAGGATGCACCACAGTTACATAAAGGTCAGGAGAAGGTATTGAAATGATGTCAAGCGGGTGAATGGAACGAATCAAACTGACGCCTCCTAAAATACAAGGTGCAATATTATCTGCATGCTTTACTCCGGATGCCAGCTTTTCTCCATTCATCGCCAGTTGAACCACATCATCTGAAGAAAAAATATTTCCAAGCAAATGATTAGCGGCTACTGCCGCACCCGCAGCACTGGCCGCACTGGAACCAATACCACTACCCGGTTTAATATGTTTTTCAATGGTAACTTCAAAACCAGAATTACCACCCACTTTTTCCATCGCCGCTAAAAAAACAACACCCGCTACATTCTTTTCCGGTTCAGTCGGCAAATTAAAATCATCCCTGTTATGAATAATAACCTTCGGTTTATCCAATAATTTTACCTCCATGATATCTGATGGCTCATTCAATGCCAAACCCAGGATATCGAAACCACATACCAGGTTGGCAACGGTAGCCGGACAAATTACTTTAATGCCCCTGCCCCCTAAATCCCCCGAAGGGGGACTTTGGGACGACCCTGCCTTTTCTTTGTCTTTCTGATTATTGTTGTATTCTTTATTCAAAGCCTAACTATTTAAAAAAAATAAAGATCAGTTTGCAGAATTTTACCAATAGTAAATATAAACCTTAAGGTACTGCGCTTACAGATCCAATCATGAATTGTTAGAGTCTTCGTAAGTCCCCCTTCGGGGGATTTAGAGGGCCGCCCTTACTTACTCGCCCTGATAATATCAGCAAAAACACCGCTAGCTGTAACCTCGGCACCCGCACCTGCACCTTTTACTACCAATGGCTGTTCTTTGTATCGATCAGTATAAAACAAAACAACGTTGTCCTTTCCGTACAAGTGATAAAGATCGTGGTTCGGATCTATATGCTGAAGCCCCACAGAAGCCTTGCCCTCATTGTAAGAAGCCACGAACTTCAATTTACACCCCTCTGCATTCGCTTTTTCATATAGCTTTTTAAAATGTTCTTCCTCCTTTGCCATCGCTGCATAAAAGTCAGCAACCGTTCCCTGCATACAGGATGCCGGCATAAAAGAATTATTGGCAATATCATCCATCTCTACTGTTTGACCTGACTCACGGGCAAGGATCATGATCTTCCGCATCACATCGGTACCCCCCAGATCAAGTCGTGGATCCGGCTCCGTGTATCCTTCATCCTGTGCCTGTTTGACTACTTCGGCAAATTTTCGCTTGCCGTCATAATTATTAAAAACAAAATTCAGCGTACCACTTAATACAGCCTGTATTTTATGTACCCTATCGCCACTATGCACCAGGTCATTCAAAGTTGCGATGACCGGCAGTCCCGCACCCACATTTGTTTCAAATAAAAACTGGCAATTGAATTCCCTGGCAAGATCTTTTAGCTTTTTATAATTATTGTAGGGTGAAGATGCCGCTACCTTATTACAAGCCACTACCGAAATACTTTTTTGCAATAGCTGATCATATATAGACGCTACTTTGTCATTCGCCGTGATGTCAACAAAAATAGAGTTACGAAGATTCCGGTTGATGATCTCATCAACAAATTTTTGCAGGTCAGCCGGAGTTCCCTGGTCTAATTGCTCTCTCCATTGACCGGGATTAATTCCCTCTTCATTGAAAATCATTTTACGGCTATTGGATAGTCCCGCTATCCGCAACTGCAATCTGAGTTGATGTTGTAAAAAACCCAATTGCTGCTGCATTTGCCCCAATAGTTTGGCGCCTACATTCCCTGTTCCGATGATAAAAAGATTGACTTGCTTATAAGTCGTTTCAAAAAATTCTTCATGAAGAACGTTGATCGATTTGCGAACGTCTTTGGTGGATATAACCGCTGAAATATTTTTCTCAGAAGATCCTTGCGCAATGGCCCGGATATTAACTCCATTCTTTCCCATCGTGCTGAACATGCGACCACTGATACCGGGGTGACTTTTCATGTTCTCTCCAACCAGTGCGACAATGGAAAGTTCTGATTCGATGAATAATGGCTCTACTTTTTCCAACATGATCTCATTGGCAAAAGCAGTATCCACCGCCTGTTTAGCTTTCGCTGCCGACAAAGCATCAACGGCGACGCAGATAGAATGTTCAGATGAACTTTGCGTAATTAAAATCACGTTGATCTTTTCATTGCTCAAGGCCTCAAACAACCTTTTTGAAAAACCTGGAATGCCGATCATACCACTACCTTCCAAACTTAATAAGGCGATATTATTGATACTGGAAATACCCCTTACAATATTACCGTTCTTATTAGCTGAAGATTCTATCAGTGTTCCCGGATCTTGCGGGGCAAATGTATTTTTTATCCATACCGGGATATTCTTACTCATTACCGGTTGAATGGTGGGCGGATAGATGACCTTAGCGCCAAAATGTGAAAGCTCCATAGCTTCCTGGTAAGAGATATGCGGAATGATACGTGCATTAGCGGTCAGTCTCGGGTCTGCCGTCATCATACCACTTACATCGGTCCATATCTCGAGTGTTTTGGCGGTTAGTGCTGAGGCAATGATGGCTGCTGTATAGTCGGAACCGCCTCTTCCGAGTGTGGTCGTGATACCATTTGCGTCAGCCGCGATAAAACCCGGAACCAGGAATAAATTCGCCGGTTGATGTGGGAAAAATCCATTTATCTTTTCGTTCGTTACCGTAAAATCAACTTCCGCAGCCGTAAAATTCGAATTGGTAACGATAAGCTCACGGGCATCTTTCCACACATTATCGATTCCATCTGCTTTCATTTTGGCAGAAATGATCTGCGATGATATCCATTCTCCATAACTACTTATCCTGTCTTTTGATCTTGGCGTTAATTCCCGCAATAAAAAAATACCGTTGCAGATATCTTCTAACTCATTACAGCTTTTTTTGACTAAACTCAACAACTGGCTTTGATTGGCAACGGGAATCAATTGTTTTACCGCTTCCAGGTGCCGCTGTTCCACCTGGCCCAATTTGTTTTTATAATCCTCGTTACCATCCGCCGCCAAGGCTGCGGCACTTAGCAACAGGTCCGTCACACCGCCAAGCGCGGAAACCACGACAATGGTGGTATCTTTTTTAACGGATCCCTTTACAATAGCAACTACTTTTTTGATATTATCCGCATTGGCTACTGAAGTACCGCCAAATTTGAAAACCT
>JANOCH010000169.1:0-11001 GCA_031412015.1 Chitinophagaceae bacterium | reverse complement strand
ATAGAGGGCCGTTCACAAACAAAATTCAACAACGGTGTCATCATTACACTCAACACGGAAACTGCTTTGATCAAAAAAGTAAGTTGCCCCTGGGTTAGCAATGGTACGCTGAAAGTAAAAGTTAATAGTTATGAGTTCCTGCTTGACTATGGTTTCCCGAACAATGGCGAATGTGACAATAAAGCATTATTGAAATACAACAGCAACGAAAAAATTATTACGCTTCCCTAATCAATCTATATAAAACGGAGATTCCGGCATCCTTCCTGCGAAAGCAGGGAGGATGTTTTTTTTAGCAGACCTATCCCATTGCAGACATCCCGGTTGAAAATGTTTCCCGCAAATAATTGCACCATTGATGGGCCGTCCTTGCTTCCTGCTGCTATTGGCGACTAATAATTTTTGAATTTCTTTAACGCCGCAAGGCATAGTAAATTATTTTTTACAGCTAGATGAAATTAATGATAAAAAACTTTTGAGATCGTAGTTTTACCGCAAAGTAAACGCCATGAGGATCTATTGTCACTTTGGTTGGGTAACTGTTTTTCTTTTACTGCTTGGTTGTTCATCTGCAAGGAAGGCTCAAAAGAGAATATTTCCAGGTATAAACGGGATACAATTTATCGGCGAATATATCATCCCGAATGGCATGCAGTTCAATGGAACAACAGTTGGCGGACTATCCGGCATAGACTATGACCACAAACGGGATCTTTATTATATGATCTGCGACGATCCATCGGCCAATAACCCAGCACGCTTTTATACGGCTAAAATAATGATCGGTCAAAAAGGGATTGACAGCGTCATATTCACTCGTGTCGACACTTTGCTGAACCCGGAAGGCAAACCCTACCCTGATATCAGGAAGGATCGTACTCACTCGGCTGACCTGGAAGCCATGCGGTATGACCATTCAAGAGATGAATTTATATGGAGCAGCGAGGGACAGCGGGTGATCGGGGATAGCATCCGTGACCTGCAAAATCCAGCTATTGTTATTACCGATAGAAACGGAAAGTATAAAGACAGTTTTGCCCTTCCTTCCAATATGCAGATACGGTTGGAAGAAAAAGGGCCAAGACATAACAGTGTCTTTGAAGGGCTAAGTTTTGATAACGATTATAGCCACGTGTATGTAAACGTGGAAGAGCCTCTTTACGAGGATGGTCCAAAAGCCGGAACCGGCGACTCTACGGCCGTGATACGATTCTTAAAATTCAACCGTACCCTAAAACAGTGCGTCGCGCAATACTTGTATAGCATCGATCCGGTTCCTTTCCCGGCCAATCCACCGGGTGCTTTTAAAATAAATGGAGTGCCGGATATTTTATATCTCGGCAATGATAAGTTTATCGTTATCGAAAGAGCTTTTTCTACCGGCAGGATACCAACAGATATAAGGATATTTTTGGCAGATGCCGCCAATGCTGAAGATGTTTCACTGCTTTCATCTATTAAAACCGTACCAGCCAACCAATACATTTCAAAACGGTTATTGCTTGATGTAAATAAAGCACTATCCCTTGATATTTTTAATATTGAAGGAGTGACGTTCGGGCCAATACTGGCCAATAGACGTCGCAGCCTGGTGTTGGTGACTGACAACAATTTTAATGTCAGGGAAAAAACACAATTTTTCTTGTTTGAAGTGTTACCCTAACGGCTTTTCAGTTTGCCGATTAAAACTTTTTCTCCCCAACTTTTCTTTTTTTATCTTTCCAGATATTTGATTGCTTATGAGGATACTCCCTTTTGTCATTTCCACAGTTATAACATCGGCGCTTGTTTTTGCATTGAATAAAAAATGGGGCTCCGTACCCCCGATGGGAAAGTTTTTAAGTCCTCAGCACGGCTTTTGGCAAAATGCTGAAGCTACTGATCATGACTTTAATGCTGATATCAAATTCCCGGATCTAAAGGGTAAAGCTGAAGTTTATCTTGATGAACGCCTTGTGCCGCACATTTTTGCGGAGAATGATGAAGACCTCTATTTCGTACAGGGTTATATTCATGCAAAGTTTCGCCTGTTCCAGATGGACCTTCAAACAAAGGCGGCTGAAGGAAGGGCCAGTGAAATAGCCGGCAGCAAAGCGATAAACTATGATAAGGAGCAAAGAAGATTGGGGATGAAGTTTGCCGCCGAAAATGCATTGAAGGAAATGGAAAAAGACCCTGTTGCGTGGCAGGTTTTTTCCGCCTACACAAAAGGCGTCAACGCCTACATACATTCCCTAAGTAAAAGCGACATACCTCTTGAATACAAGCTTCTTGATTTTGAACCGGAAGAATGGACGAATCTAAGAACAGCGTTGTTGTTGAAAATGATGGCGAGGATGCTTAGCTCAGGAACAGAGAGTGACTTGGGTGCTACTAATGCAAAAACAATATTTACCCCTGAGCAATTAAAGATGATCTATCCCGAGGTGAATGATTCGCTGGTGCCTATTGTTCCTAAAGGAACCTTATTCGACGCTCCCGGTATTGTGCCTTTGGAACCTTTTTCGGCCGATTCATTATACTTTAAAAATAGGCAGACTGTTGTTGCACGGGAAATATCTAAGCCAGATAAAGATAATGGAAGCAATAACTGGGTAGTGGCCGGTAGTAAAACGCAAAGCGGTTCACCTATCCTTTCCAATGACCCGCACCTGGATCTGTCGTTACCCTCTATATGGTTTGAGCAACAGCTGATCACTCCAACCAGTAATAGCTACGGAGTGTCGCTGCCAGGAAGTCCCTTTGTGATCATTGGTTTTAATGATAGTATTGCGTGGGGAGTAACCAATGCCGGACGTGATGTTAAAGATTTTTATTCCATAAAATTCAAGGACAATACGAAAAAGGAATATTGGTATGATGGGAAATGGGAACCAACAAAACTAAGACTGGAAGAGATAAAAGTAAAAGGTGGAGTAACTGTTTATGATACCGTAGCGTATACTATCTATGGGCCGGTTATGTTTGATGAGAGTTTTTCCGCAGCTCATGCCGGCAAACAAAATCTTGCTGTCCGTTGGGTAGCTCATGATCCCAGCAACGAGGGGATGACCTTTTATAAGTTGAACCGTTCCAAAAATTATGATGATTACACGGAAGCTATCAAAACATTTGATTGCCCCGGTCAGAACTTTGTTTTTGCTTCAAAATCCGGCGATATCGCCATATGGCAGCAGGGTAAGTTTCCTGCAAGATGGAACGGCCAGGGTCTTTATGTTATGCCTGGTGATGATCCCGCGTTTAGCTGGCAGGGGTTTATTCCACAGTCCGAAAACCCGCATGCAAAAAATCCTGAAAGAGGTTTTTTAGAAAGCGCCAATCAAAGACCGGTGGATTCAACTTACCCGTATTTTATACCCGGTGGTTATCTTACACCGAGAGGTATCGCCATTGAACATTTTTTATCATCAATGTCGTCCATTACACCCGATGATATGAAAAAATTACAGGGGAATTATTTTAATGTGTTGGCCGAAGATGAAAGACCCTTATTGCTGAAATATGTAAATGAGAACGGCTTAAATGCAGATGCAAAAAAATATCTCGATATAGCCCGGAAATGGAACCTGCAGGCTGACCCTGTTTCAAAAGGGCAAACGGTGCACCAGGCATGGTGGGATAGCCTTAATGTGGAAATATGGTTTGACGATATTAACAGCAGCACTCCTGCGTCTCCCTGGCCCGAAGAACAAACCACGTTAGAACTGTTGAAACGCGATTCTACTTCGCTGGCTTATATTGATAATATTAATACTACTGCCACAGAAACGTTGAGTGATATCGTCACCGCTGCGTTGAATAAAGCATCTGTTAACCTGATTGAAAAGGAAAGAGAAGGAAAATTGGAATGGGCCAGGTTTAAGAATCCAACGATCTATCATTTATTGAAGGATGCATTAATGCCTTTTGCAAGAACGGGGTTGAACATGGGTGGCAATGGCAATATCATCAATGCCATGACCCATAGCCATGGTCCAAGCTGGCGGATGGTCGTTCACCTGGCTGCCGAAACAGAAGCTTATGGTGTTTACCCGGCCGGGCAAAGCGGCAATCCCGGTAGTAAGTACTATGATAATTTTATCGACACCTGGGTTACCGGCGACTATTACAAGCTTTGGGTTATGAGAAAAATAGAGGCGGTTGATGAAAAGGTAAAATGGACGATGAAGTTTGGAAACTAGAAAGAAGTTACCGGATATTGAAATGGCAGGTCATTTTTAAAGAATCATTTTTTATATGAAATTTTCCGTTGCACTACTTTTAACAGCGTTGTTATCATTTGTTGCTGGTTTGTATTTTCCCTGGTGGAGTATTGCTATCGCATCATTTGTGGTTGCGCTGCTGGTGAAACAAAAAGCGGGCATGGCGTTCGCCGCTGGTTTTTCGGGATTGGTATTGCTGTGGACCGGGCTTGCCTCGTGGATAAATGTAAAGAATGAGAATATTCTTGCTGCAAGGATAGGGGAGTTGCTGGGTATCGGTGACAACCCTTTTTTATTAATTACTATCACCGCGACAATCGGTGGTTTAGTCGCCGGCTTCGCTGCTCTGAGCGGAAGTTATTTAAGAAGCAGCAAAGTATAACGGCCGCCGGAATTATCCATTTTTATTCTGCTAAGCAGAATAAAAGATTCTTTAGCATCCGTCCACTCCGTGTCATCTCCCGCTTTGGCGGGACAAGCTGTGTACCCATCGTTTTTAATTAAGAGGTATGGGCGTGCAATAAATTCATAAACGGACTGGGCACTAATTTTTTCATTTTGGGTTTTCTGTAACATCAGCAGGAGTATTTTCGTTTCACATTCACATTTATGAAGAAAACTCTACTCGCTCTCTTCTGTTTTCATTTCGGCATTCTTTCATTCGCGGGGAAAATATCCGGTCTTATTACGGATGACAAAGGAAACCCATTGCCTTATGCTTCTATCAGCATTAAGGGGACAACCAAAGGCACCACCACGAACAGTTCCGGAAGATATTCCATTGTATTAAGTCCCGGTCAATACACATTGATAGCCCAGTATGTTGGGTATGCAAAAATTGAAAAAACAATCACAGTTACTCCCAATGACCAGATAGTTGACTTTAGTCTTTCAATACAACAGTTGACCTTACAGGAAGTTGTAGTTAAAAAAGGCGAGGACCCTGCTTATGAGATTATCCGCAATGCCATTAAAAAAAGAAATTATTACAATGACCAGGTTGACTCGTTTTCGGTGAACGTTTATATCAAAGGATTGATGCGTTCCGGAGCGATGCCCAAAAAACTATTTGGGAAAAAGATAGAACGAGATCCCAATGACGGTCTCGATTCATTGGGGAAAGGAATTCTTTTTTTATCGGAGTCGCTGACCCAGATCGATTATAGCAAACCCAATAATATAAAATTCAGGGTTATTTCTTCGAGGCAGAGCGGTGGCGGATATGGATTGAGTTTCCCATTCTTTATTAATTTTTACCAGAACAATGTTTCTGTTTTTGATAATAACCTCAATCCCCGTGGTTTTATTTCGCCAATTGCTGATGGGGCATTGAATTACTACCGCTATAAGTATGAAGGCAGCTTTATGGAAGATGGTGTGATGATCAATACTATTAAAGTAACCCCGCGCCGGAGGAATGAGCCATTGTTTAGCGGCACTATCCAGATAACCGAGAATGACTGGCGCATTTATAGTACTGATCTCCTTACCACCAAAGAAAATCAACTGGAATTGCTGGACACCCTGCGGGTGACCCAATTGCACGCTGCTGTTTCACCCGATGTTTGGAAAACTAAGAACCAGGTACTGTATGTATCGGTAAAGCAATTTGGATTTTACCTTACGGGGAATTTTGTCAATGTTTATTCTGATTATAACATCAATCCCGGGTTTGAAAAAAAGCATTTTGGACGGACCATCATGAAATACGATACCGCCTTCAATAGAAAAGATACGAATTACTGGAATGCTGTACGTCCGGTAGCCCTTGAGAATGATGAGAAAAATAATTTCGTTTTCAAAGACAGCGTTTCAAAGCTGATGCGTGACTCGTTGCGGTCAAAAGCTTATGTTGATTCGCTTCGTAAGAATCAAAAGCCTATTACGGTAAAAGGCCTTTTATGGTCAGGGCAATCCCATAGTTGGTATGCAAGAAAATCGACCCTCAGCTGGCAAGTCAAGCCAATGATCCCCCAGGTAGAATATAATACCGTAGAAGGCGTTGCCACCAGCATTGAGCAAAGCTTTATTTACAACAAGGCAAAGACAAAATACCAGTACCAGCTGGACTGGAATACACGGTATGGGTTCAGCAATACTCATTTGAACTCCTATGCAGATCTTACCATTAAACCAAAGAAGCTTGGCTACCGCAACCGTTACCTAAAATTGTCCGGAGGAAAGCGGCTTTCGCAATTCAACCAGGATAACCCGATAGATCCACTGACCAATGCAGCTTACACCCTGCTTGACAAGAAGAACTACATGAAGCTGTATGAAAACTGGTTTAGCCGGGTTGAATATAATAATAAACTGGAAAGCGGTTTCCGTTTCAATGTACATGCTACTTATGAGAACAGGTTGCCGTTGCGAAATACTACCGATTACTCATTCTCCAACAAAGGCGATTCGTTGTTGCCCAATCATCCGTATGAACTGGCAGCTATTCCATTTGAAAAACACCAGGCAATGGTGGTAGGTATTACCTTAACCTGGCAGCCGGGTCAGCGGTACATAGAATTTCCCTGGGGCAAAATGCCGCTGGGTTCGGGGAAGCCCACCTTTGAATTGGAATACAATAAGGGCATTAAAAGCCTTTTTGGCTCCGATGTGGATTTTGACAAATGGAAATTGACCATGTTTGATAATATGAATTTTAAGATGGGAGGAGAATTTAGATATCGTATCGGCGCCGGCGGTTTCCTGAACAACAATGCTGTCGCTATACCAGACCTGCAGCATTTCAACGGTAACCAGACTTTTTACAATATCAAATACCTGAACAGTTTTCAGTTGGCTCCTTATTACCGTTATAGCAATGCTGAGGAATTCTATGTTTTTGGTCATGCCGAGCATCATTTCAACGGATTGCTGACAAACAAAATTCCTTTGTTCAATAAATTAAAATGGAACCTGGTAGCCGGATCCAATACTTTCTACGTAAACAAAAGCAACTACTATGTAGAAGTATTCGCCGGGTTGGAGAATATTTTCAAAATATTCAGGGTTGATTTTGTGAATGCCTATCAGCCGGGATTTGGAAATAAGTTTGGGGTTCGGATTGGTTTTGGAGGGTTGATAGGAGGGAAGGTACAGTTTAAGAGCGAATAGATCTTGGGCCCAATATATTCTGAGCATAAGGGCTATGCTGACTAAAAACATGTTCTCATCTTATTTATTTCTATGGGTCTGCAAAATCGGCAGACCACAAAGACAAAACTGACTATCGCATTGTTGAAATAGCGTCGCCTTAAAGACTGAAAACTCTTTATCTTTATCCGCGAAATTTGGTGCAGCCTGCAACTGCCCGATTAATTTAATTTCCCGGATTGTCCGGGATCAAATTTCAAAAACTATGGCCTTACACAATCGTGTCTCCCGGCAGGAGCTGAAAGATCGTATCAAACAGGATACCACACCACGTACTACTATTTCCTTTTATTGTTATTTTAAAATCGAAGAATTGGAAGTTTTTCGCAACACGCTGTACAAAGAGCTAAGCGGGTTAGGAGTGTTGGGAAGGATCTATGTGGCGCAGGAGGGGATCAATGCACAGCTTAGTGTGCCTGCCGCCAATTTTGGGGCGTTTAAAAACTATCTCTATTCAATTGATCCATTAAGGGGCTTGCGATTAAATGTCGCGGTAGATGATGATGGCAAATCGTTTTATGTGCTGGATATAAAGGTTCGTAACAAGATCGTTGCCGATGGTATACATGACCCGGCATTTGATATGGAAAATAAAGGCAAGTATGTCGATGCCGAACAGTTTAATGAATTGACCACTGATCCAAATACCGTCGTCATCGACATGCGTAATCATTATGAATTTGAAGTGGGTCATTTTGAAAACGCGATAGAAATTCCAAGTGATACGTATCGGGAGCAATTACCTATGGCGGTTGATATGATGAAGGAAGACAAGGATCGAAACATCATCATGTACTGTACCGGCGGCATTCGTTGTGAGAAAGCTTCTGCTTTTATGCTCCACCGGGGTTTTAAAAATGTCTTCCACCTTGAAGGAGGGATCATTCACTATACCAACCAGGTAAAAGAAAAAGGATTAGCCAATAAATTCCATGGAAAGAATTTCGTCTTTGATCAGCGGCTTGGCGAGAGGATCACGGATGAGATCATTTCCATTTGTCACCAATGCGGTAAGCCGGCCGACACCCATGTCAACTGTGTGAATGACGCCTGTCACCTGCTATTCATTCAATGCGATGAATGCCGCCAGAAATATGAAAATTGTTGCAGTAAGGAATGCCAGGATTTTATTCATTTACCAGCGGAGCAACAAAAAGAATTGCGCAAGGGAATTGATAAAGGAAGAAATGTGTTCAATAAATCGAAGAGCAGGATATTAAAGATAAAAGGTGAAGGTGGTTGATGAAATAAATGCAATGCCTTATTTAGCATTGGAACACAGAGGCACGAAGACACGGAGCCACAGAGATTTGTCTTACTTCGTGCCTCGGTGTCTCTGAGTCTCTGTGTTTCAAAATTCTCTTTAAATAGAAACTTCTGGCTTTGAACAGTATCAATTACTGGTGCTTATCCATTTCAAACAAACCGGTTTTCCCACTTCAATTCTTTTCCCGGCTTCTGTAAGCAAACCTGTTTTCAGGTTTCTTTTGAAAATAACTATCTCGTCATTGTTCTGGTTACCTACCAGCAAATAATTTCCTGATGGATCAAAATTGAAATTGCGGGGAGCATTTCCCAATGTCGGTTGGAAACCGATGATGCTCAGTTTGCCCGTTTTAGTATCCACTTTATACATCGCGATATTATTGAAATCGCCCCGATTGGAAGCATATAAGAATTTTCCATCGGGTGAAACATGAATATCCGCACTGCCGGCGAATCCTTTTTGCCCGCGGGGTATTGTGCTTGTTCGTTGTAATAATTTCAATCCACCCTTCTGATATTGATAAGCGACGACCTGGCCCGATAGTTCTTCAATGACATACGCAAATTTCCCGGTAGGATGAAACGTGATATGACGGGGTCCACCTCCGGGTTGTGATTGGGCGAATGGTCGTGAACCGGCAGTTAGTTTGCCGGTTGTGGCATCGAAAGCATAGATCATTACTTTATCAATACCAAGATCGGGCACGTACAGCCACTTGTTGTCCGGAGAAATGAACGTACAATGCACATGCGGATTTTCCTGGCGGTCTTTATTCGCTCCTGACCCGGTATGAGCGATATGCGTGGTAGCAGCGCCAAGACTACCCTCCGCCGTCACCGGGAAGACGGATAGACTTCCACTGCTGTAGTTGGCTGCGAAAACCCATTTACCCGTTTTATCAATATCAACATAGCAGGGATGATCTCCTCCCGTAGGTTGCTTGTTGAGCAGGGTCAGCGTTCCATTTTCTTTATTAAAAGAATAGGCGGCGATATCTCCACCATGGCCCACTTTGGCGTCCTCATTTACCGCATAAATGTATTTTTCATCCGGCGATACTGCAATAAAAGAAGGATTAGAGGCTTTGATGTGACTGACCTCTTTATGCGTACCGTCTTCGCTATTGAATTTGTAAACATAAATGCCTTCACTTTTACCTCCCGTGTAGGTTCCTACTATCAGGTAATTTTCTTTGCTCCCTTCGGCGATTAATAATAAGGGCAATACAATAGTTAGTATCAAATTTTTCATTCGACTAATGTACGATATGCTTTAGATCCGCTATGTATTTTTTTTAACATTTAACACCCTGCCGGGCAGGAATTTTAATTCATTTTAACAAGCAGGCTTTCAACCTTACGAAACAACGCATAGTCTTATGTATAAGAAATTGGAAACAGTATAAATCAAAAACCGATCAATTCAAATATTATGAAAAAGATTTTTACAATATCGACCATTTTAATTTTATCCGTGGTTATCCTGGCGGGTTGCTCTAAAAGAGGTTCAGACTATGGCTATGATGAGGACTATTGGTTAAGCAGGGAAAGAGGCGAAGTGGTGTACAGTGATTCTTTTTGTCCTTATTACGTAGTGGAGACCTATAACGGTTACTCTATTGTTCGCTCAACAAGTGGTTTCACTCCTTATGAAGGAAGTATTATCTATGGAAATTTAAGCTCACGTGGTTACAAGGATCTGTATAACCGGTCTGATGGTACCATCATCAGGGGCGAAGTAACGGACTATTGGTTAACCTACGGTGAGGCGCAATATCTTATCGACAACTTATGCTATTGATGAAATATTACTATGAAAACAAAATCCCCGGCGATGGTATCAGCCGGGGATTTTTATGTTGAAATCGATCATTAAACTCTTTCCAAAATAGAGAAGAAGAAATTGCCTTCGATCTTCGCATTCTCATCGCTATCGCTTCCATGCACCGCATTTTCACCCAGTGAAGTGGCAAACAATTTCCGGATAGTTCCTTCTGCCGCCTGGGCGGGATTGGTAGCGCCGATCAACGTCCGGAAATCAGCAACTGCATTGGCTTTCTCAAGAATGGCGGCCGTGATAGGACCGCTGCTCATAAACGATACCAACTCGCCATAAAAAGGTCTTTCTTTATGCACGGCATAGAACTCGCCGGCTTTTTCAGCGCTGATTTTGGTTACTTTCAACGCCACTATCCTGTAGCCTTCCTTGATGATCCTGTCTAAAATAGCTCCGGCATGACCATTTTTCATCGCATCTGGCTTGATCATGGTAAATGTTCTGTTACTCATTGTATGATTGTTTATGGGGCGCAAAAATAGGGGAAAGTCCGGAGTCATTTGTTTATAGCCACCAGTTTTAACTTTCCGCCGGTTATTGGCTGAC
>JANOCH010000168.1:0-14024 GCA_031412015.1 Chitinophagaceae bacterium | reverse complement strand
CAGCTGGATCCGGAATACATATCCTGTGATGGTTTTACCCTGACCTTCAGTAATAATAGCAATAGTCCATTGATCAATTCTTATTACTGGGAATTTGGCGATCCGGCAAGTGGTGCGGCCAATAATTCTTCGACGTTAGCAAGTCCAACTCACACCTATTCCGTTGCCGGTGACTATACACTTAAATTAGTTACCAACCGAAACCAGGAATGTTCTGATTCAACAACAGCTACCGTTAGAGTATGGCCCGGTTTCTTTCCCAATTTTACATCGGCCGGCGTATGTCTTAATAATCCCGTTCAATTCACTGACCGAACAACGACCAACTTTGGAGTTGTCGATAGCTGGACATGGGATTTTGGTGATGCTACCAGCACAGAAGATATATCGGACATCAGAAATCCGGCGTGGACGTATGCGGATACGGGTACTAAGAATATCAGGTTTATTGTTACCAACAGCAAAGGTTGTGTTGATACGGTTTTCAAATCTATCGTTATGATAGAGAAGCCCCCCATTACTTTGGCTTTCCGTGATACATTGATTTGTGTTCCGGATGAAGTGCCGTTGCAGGCTTCCGGCAATGGAGTTTTCAGTTGGACCCCATTGGCAAATATTCGTAATGCCAATACCCCTACTCCAACCGTCAATCCATTGACAACAACTACGTATACGGTTGAATTGAACCTGCAGGGTTGTGTCAATACCGACTCGGTACAAGTTAGGGTAGTACGTGTTGTTACCCTCAGAGGCATGAACGACACCACCATTTGCCTGACAGATCCCGTACAACTGAATATAATTAGTGATGGTCTGCGCCACCAATGGACACCGGCAGCATCACTTGACGATGCGACCTTACAAAACCCTGTTGCTACGCCAACCGGAACCACCAATTATAGGGTCGTCTCCACGATCGGCAGTTGTACAGCTACCGAAAATATAACCATTACAACTGTTCCCTATCCAAGAGCTAATGCCGGAAATGATACCACTATTTGTTTTAATACTTCGGCCCAGTTGAATGGCTCGCATGATGGAAGTTCGTTCACATGGTCACCAGTCAGTTCATTAATGAATGCCAATACGCTTACTCCTGTTGCATTTCCGCCACGAAATACAGAATACATCTTAACCACTTTAGACAACAATGGCTGTCCTAAACCGGGTCGTGATACAGTTCTCGTAAACGTATTACCCAAAATAAATCCGTTTGCCGGCAATGATACGTTAGTAGTGGTTGGTCAACCCTTACAGCTAAATGCGGAAGGCGGTGTCAGCTACTTATGGATACCTGCAACAGGCTTGAATGATGCAAATATTAAGAACCCGATTGCGATATATGGCCGGGAAGTTGACAGTGTACGATATACTGTCCGGGTCTTTAATGAAGCGGGTTGCTACGATTCCGCCTTTGTTGCGGTAAAGGTTTTTAAAACTAACCCCTATGTATTTGTTCCATCGGCCTTTACACCCAATGGTGACGGGATGAATGACGTCATACGTCCAATTGCCGTCGGCGTCCGTGAGATCAGATATTTCAGGATTTTTAACCGCTGGGGGCAAATGATCTTTAGTACTACTGTCAATCAGAAAGGCTGGGATGGAAAGATAAAGGGAACGCCGCAAGGCAGTAATGTATTTGTGTGGATGGTAAGCGCTATTGATTATCTAGGGAAACCTATCTTCCTGAAAGGAACAGTCACATTGATACGATAGAAAACTAAGCACTACAAAATCCCGGTTTTCAAAAGTCGATTTTAAAGTCGCAACATCTTAACTTGTGAGCCAATAAACTTTTGAACTCACCAACTCACGCTGAATGTCAAAAATAGTTTTTATCACGGGTGCAACATCAGGCTTCGGGAAAGCTTGTGCTGAAAAATTCGCTTCTCATGGTTATGATCTTATATTGAATGGAAGAAGGGTTGACCGGCTCATACAATTATGTTCAGCGTTGGAAAAGAGATTCAATATCGCCGCATTAAGTCTTCCCTTTGATGTGAGAGAAGAAAGATCGGTTTTTGATTCCATTACTTCGTTGCCGGAACAATGGAAAAAAATAGATGTTCTTGTTAATAATGCCGGGCTCGCTGTCGGTCGTGATTATTTTGAAGAGGCCGATCTCGGTGACTGGAATACCATGGTGGATACCAATATCAAAGGATTTATGTATGTAGCCAAAGCCGTATCGCAATTAATGGCGGTACACAAACAAGGTCATATCATCAACATGGGCTCAGTAGCCGGTAAGCAGGTTTATGAAAAAGGGAATGTATACTGCGCTACCAAATTCGCGGTCGACGCTATGAGCCAGGGAATGCGGATTGATCTGCTTCGTCATAATATTAAAGTAACCGCGATTCATCCGGGGGCAGCAGAAACTGAATTTGCATTAGTACGTTTTAAAGGTGATGAAACTACCGCCAAAAGTGTATACAATGGCATACAACCATTGAGAGCGGAAGATATCGCTGATATCATTTATTTCTGCGCAACATTACCTCCGCATGTTTGCATCAACGATCTTATTGTCACCTGTACTCAACAGGCCGATGCGATTTACTTCCATCGTAATATTCATTAGTAAAGGAAAACCATTAGTTCTGATAATCCGTAGATTTTATATTAGTTAATTTCCGTTTATATTTTGTGAGATGGCCCAAAATTTGCCGTGATTTTACTAAGAAAATGTCCGTATTCCGCTAATTCTAACCTTTAAAAATTTCAGTGCCGGAATTTGTAATGTACTTTTATCAGCTATCCGACACCTTTATAAAGCCGAACATGAAAAAGACACCACTCCTGATAATTCTCTTAGTTTTCTCCAGTTTAATTTCCTTCTCCCAGGATGTTATCCGCTTACAATCATGCCAGGACGACCTGATCAGCCGCCAGGTGGATAGTTTGAAAAAATTATATGGAAAAGATGGTTATGTTTTGCTGAAAGAAGCATCTATCTCCATGGAAAGTGAATTTGAAATGCCGGTGATCGTTCCTCTTACCCAGGGAAGCTGGTATCAATTTGTTTTTATCGGTGATTATTCTTCAAGACTGTACGAAGTGAGAATGTTTGACTGGGAGGAAAAGCAAGTGGTGTACCAGCAAAAAAAATGGGGAGATGTAGATGGCAATGTGATTTCCTACTCTTACATACCCAAGCTTTCTGAATTTCATATGATGAAGCCTGTACAGGTAAACAAAAAGAAGAAAAAGAATCTTTGCGGATACGTTATGTTATTCAAAAAGAACGCCCCCAATGCTGACAGTGCCACTGTAGCTCAGAAATTGTAATAGACCCCCATCCTCAAATTTTATATTGATACTTTCTTAACGGCCTATTCCCAGGTATTCAATTCCGGCTGATTCTACTTTATTCCTGTCGATATTATTTCTTCCATCTATAAAATATTTTACACCCTTCTCCGATAGTCTTTTAAAATCAAGCTGATGGTATTCCTTGTGCATGGTTACCAGGAAAACCACTTCGCTATCACCTTGATAAATATCAGCGGCAGCCTTGAACCCTTTTTCTTTTATTTCCTCTTCTGCAAATTCAACATCATGCACCAATACTTGAAAACCCGAACTTACCAGTACATCACGAAGCAGGTAAGTTGTACTTAATGCGTCCTCTTTTACATTAGGCCGAAAGCTCAATCCAAGCAGCAATGCTTTTTTATTTCTAACTTTACCTTTTATCAATGAAACGGCATAATCCGCCATTTGATCATTGATCAAACGGCTTTGAAAGGCTAAGGTGAAATCAAGACCCGCCTGCTTAAAATTCTCAATAAGAAAATAAGGATAAACCGGTGTACAATGTCCGCCTACCCCGATGCCAGGTTGTAATAAATTAGCTTCCCTGTCGGTATTGATCAACGGAATGAGATCAGCGAAATGAATGCCGGCAGCATTGGCAAATTGTGCAAATTGATTGGACAAGGCGATATTTACGTCACGGTATATCATTCCAGCCAGCTTAACCATTTCAGCCGCTTCAATACTTTCAACCCGGTGCAACAACGATGATTTAAAAAACCATTGATAGATTTGAAAAGCTTTGTCGCTTGCCTCTTCAGAAATACCACCAATTACTTTTGGAATCAGCAGCAACTGCTCCAGCATGGTACCGCTTTTAATACGTTCCGGGCTATGCGCCAGCAAAAAATCCTTTCCGTGTATTTTCCCCCTTGATTCGATAGCCGGCACAACATTGTTCCTGCCAAAACCAACAGGGATAGACGTTTCGATAACAATTAGTGTTTTGCTGCTGAGAGACGAAGCCATTTCATGCATAGTGCCAAGAAAAGGAGCATCCATTATCTTCTTTTCCTGATCAACCAGCAGTGGTATGGCAACAATTACCGCATCGCTGCCCTTTATTAAAGAAAAGTCATCGCTAATGATTAGTTTATTCTCCCGGTAAGCTGATGTAAGTATATCGTGTACTCCCGGTTCATTGGTGTAAAATGATCCGTCTTTGAATTGCTTTTGCAAACCAGGGTTTGTGTCTATCGCTGTTACATAAATGTCCTGTTGAAGGATATTCGCTGCCACCGCCTGCCCTATTTTACCAAATCCGATTACGCTGATTCGCCGCATATTTTTTCTTTAGCCAATTAAGATAACAGGATAACCCAAATTGAAATCTTTCACCCTTGCAGCTTTTAATCATTAATACAATACGGTTGTACAAATGAAAAACGCTGATATTATGGCAAATATCAGCGTAACTTTTTATTTATAGATAAATAATATCAATCCACCTGGTCGTCTCTCTTACCGGGAAACCACCGGTACACCAACGTACATCCGGAATGCTTCGATCACCTTCTCGATATCCTCATTTTTCATTGGTATATAAAGAGGCAGTATAATGCTTCTGTCGGCTGATTTCTCTGATATGGGTAGCGACAATCCTGCGCATTCTGCTTTGTAAGCGGTCTCCCTGTGGGTGGTCATAATACCCCTGCGGCTGGAAATTCCATCATCCAGCATTTTCTGCATGATTTCATTGCGAGCAACCGGGCAATTATCTTTCAGGTAAATACTGTAAGACTGGTAATTGCTGAAATATCCGTCTTTCTCAATAGGCAGTTGAATGCAGTCAATGTCTTTAAACGCTTCATTGTACCGCATCGCTATCTTTCTTCTCTCGGCTACTATCCAATCCAGCTTTTCCAGTTGCTTGATTCCTACTGCCGCCTGGATATCAGTCATGCGGTAATTATAACCCACTTCGATATGATCTTCGAATATGAGTTTAGATGACTCGTGGCGAACCCTGTCATTAACCGACATTCCATGCTGTCGCAATAATTTCATCCGTTGATAATAATCTTCACGGTTAGTCGTGATAAAACCACCATCGCCCGTTGAAATAACTTTTCTTGGATGCAGTGAGAAGCAAACCAACTCAGAATGGCTTCCGATCTTTCCACCCTTGTAAGTAGAACCTGCAGCACAAGCCGCATCTTCTATTAGTTTCAGGTTATGTTTTTCTGCCAGGGCTTTGAAAGCATCAATGTCCGCCGGCATACCGATCTGGTGTACCAACAGTATCGCTTTTGTTTTCGAAGTTATCTTTCTGGCTGTATCATTAACATCCAGGTTATAATTAGCGGGATTGACCTCGGCAAATACAGGTATTGCACCTACATACTTTACCGAGTTGGCCGTAGCGATATAACTCATAGAAGGGCAAATCACTTCATCACCCGGTCCTACACCCGCAACGATCATGGCAAGATGAAGAGCCGTGGTACAGTTAGAAACTGCTACCGCATATTTCGCACCGGTATACGCAGCGAATTTCTCTTCAAACTCAGCTACGCGGGGGCCTTGGGTGATCCAGCCCGTAAGGATCGTGTCGTAAGCCGCCTGCGCTTCATCGGCGGTCAGATAAGGTTTTGCTATGGGTATCATTAGTTTGCTGTTATTTTTATTTTTTCAAAATACCATTTGGTTAATTCTTTCATTCCCTGCTCAATAGTTACCGTCGGCGAAAAATCGAGCAATTTCTTTGCTTTTGAAATATCTGCCAACCTCCTGCTCACCGGGTTAATAGAATTTTCTTCACGGTGTTCGGGTGTAAGTGTTGAATCATTTACCTTCAATAACACTTCCAGTAATTGCTTCAGACTCGTTTCCTCGCAGTTGCCGATGTTGAAAGACTCATCTGTTACGTCAGCCTGTAAAGCGGCTACATTGGCCTTCGCGATATCTCTTACATATACAAAATCCATGGTAGTAGAACCATCTCCAAAGATCAGCGGATTTTTTCCATCACGGATGCAGTCCAACCATCTTATCATTACTTCGGTATACTTTCCGTCGGTATCCATACGAGGACCATAGGCATTGAAATAACGCAGCGCCACATAATCCAGGCCATACATAAATTTATAACTCCGGAATAACTGCTCTCCCCACATTTTGGCCGCGCCGTAGAAGGTTTGATTATTATAAGGATTATCCGTCTCCGGTGTAGGGAAATGTTGCGCCAATCCATATACCGAAGCGCTGGAACTATAAATTACTTTTTTTACTTTATGCTTTTTACAGAGATCCGCTACATCAAAGGTTGATTTCAGCATTACATCAAATCCCTCTTTTGGATTAGCGGCGCAGGCGTTGATACGCAGGGCAGCCATGTGAAATACATAATCGCAACCGGCGATGCACGCTTCCAGTTTGTCCGTTTCACGGATATCCGCGTTGTGAATTTCAATGATCGGGTTGTTGATGAATGACTTCATATTTTCCTTCGTACCCCGGATAAAATTATCAATGATGACAATTTTTTTTGGCTGCAGTGGAATAAGCTCCTCAATAACATAAGAACCTATGAATCCCGCTCCGCCGGTAACGAGGATCGTACTGTCTTTAACTTTATTATGCATGTTGTGCGTTGTTTATACTTAATAAGATGATACCTGAAATAATTAATGCGAATCCTATAAATGAGGCCATGTTTAACTGGTCCTTGAAAATATAATAACCTGCTATGATCGTCAATACAAAATTGATTCCCGCCGATACGGGTATCACAAACGTGAAATTCGCCGTTGACAAAGCTTTGAACATCACCAGCGCTGAAATAAATATGATCACAAACGCCCCGATAACCTGTACGTTCAGTAAAAACTGGAACCAGTCGTTAAATGAACTCAACACCCGACCTTTCAACTTCCACTTAATAATGGCGGCACCGGATACATTCAGCAAAGCGTACAAAGAGCAAAAAAATATCGCTTTTATCATGATTTCTTGAGTTCTATTACTTCGTCGATAATAAATAAAGGTCTCTTCCTGCTGGCATCCAGTGTTCTCCACAAATACTCAGCGATGATACCCAGCGATATGTTCGTGATACCAAAACCTACCATCAGGATAGACATCAATGCGGGCCAGCCGGCTGCGAGGTCATCAAAAATTAACTTTCGCAGAATAATATAAATGGTCCAGCCGGTTCCAACAATAAAGAATAGAATTCCAACCATCGACACCAACCGGATCGGGGCAAAAGAGAAGGCCACGAAAGAATCAATGAACAGTTTCATCTTTTTCGCGAATGTCCATTTTGACTTACCCACTTTCCGTTCAGCCTTATCGTAATAAACGTTTTCAGAACTATATCCCAATGTCAATATCTGCAACTGTATGGAAGAGTTCAATTCAACATTCTGATCAAGATTTTGCTTTACTTTTTTATTGAAGAAAACAATATCAAATCCTTTCCCGGGAAATTTAGGATTTACAAATTTCTTCATCATGTATGCATAGAACCGGGAAAACACACTTTCGAAAAATGAGTTGTTGGTTGTTTTCCTGAAAGCATATACGATATCCGAATCCTTTTCCTGAACGATCTCAAGACTTCTGTCGATCAGGTCGAGAGGATCCTGCAGGTCGGCCGGAAGAAAAGTTATATAATCTCCGGTGGCATGTTTGATACCGGCTCTTACCGCGGCCTGCGCTCCGAAATTTTTTGAAAGTTTGAGAATTTTAATGTCATAGTTGCCAAACTCCAATCCTTGCAACAGTTCGATAGAATTGTCAGTTGAACCATCATCCACCAGGATCACTTCCCCTGAATAAGGCTTGTTGACAAAAAAACTATTCAGTGAATTGACATAATTTCCAATATTGCCGGATTCGTTTAGGAAGGGGCTAATAATGCTTATCCTGGGGCTCATTGTAGTAGTAATGGTTTAGTTTTCGTTTGGCGGTATTTATTTGTATTATCTGCCAGCTACTTTTTACTAAATGTTACTTTTTCAGAAGTGGTGAGCTTCCAAAACATTTAATAAAGCAAACAGGCCGAAAATTCTTCGATGATCTTTACTTCTTCCTGGAACTGATCAGTTCCACAATTCCTTTAACAGAATGTAATTGTTCGATTTCTTCCATAGACAATCCCAGGTCGAAAACATTCTCTAATTCAACCACCAAATTCAGGTGGTTCAATGAATCCCATTCCAGGATCATATCCTTTTCAGTATCTATATCCACGTCGATATCATTCCCCATAGCCAGCTTGAATATCTCTTGAACCTGGCTTAGTATCTCGCTGTTATTTTCACTCATAGTGTTGTGCCTCAAATATTAAGGCAGAAAATTAATAAAAAAAATCCCAATTTCTAAGCAGAAATACTCTTTTTTGAGCCCATTTCCAGGTTTTCAAAAAACGTCTTTGCTGGAATATTTTTAGCTGTCTCTTTAAACAGTACTTCGCTCAATTCAACTCCTCGTTCGCCCAAGTCCGTCGTCACATAATTGAAAAAGTCGTGCTCGATAAGGCGCCCCAGCGCCCTGCAACTCATCAGGAAATTGCGCATTACCGCCTGTTTTCCCTGTATTTCGACCAAAATGAGCCCTACTAATCCATAATCACCAAATTTATCCGCTACCCGCAGTCCAAAAACAAGATTTCCGTCTGCTGTGAATTTTTCCAGTTGTGGAATACTGAATGCCTCCTTATTAAAATTGAACTGGTTCGTCTTCTCTGTCAATTGCGATAACCGGGCTGTATCGGAGGGATTGTTGACCGTAATATCCAATTTGATGCCCAGGCTTTCCACATACTCTTCAAAAGAATGAACGGATTCCTTGGCATTACTTCGTTGTTGTTCGGCGATATATTGCTCGTTTTTCTCCAGGTCTTCTTTCGTCAGGCGCTTTCTTTTAAAGGCATAGTCGTCGCACAATAGCAAAAACTCATCATAATTCTGCGTCAGCTTTTTGGTATGGATCTCAGGCAACATCGTGTTAACCGATTGCAGTTCAAACTCATTATCATCAATGAAAATAAACGAGTCGGTACCGATATTTAATTCCTTTGCGGCTGCTTTGAGGTTCTCCGCTTTATTTTGCCAGTTCACCTTTTTGATAATAAAATCATCCCATTTTAATGGCATGTTCAATTTTTCAAAAGCCTCTTTTACATCCTCCTCATTATTCTTGGAACATAAGCCAAGGATAAACCCTTCCTTTTTCTTTTCCAGCAAAAACTCCTGGAAATGAAAAAACAATACGCCCTGAGCATTCTTGTTGCATTGAATTCCTTCCAGGCCATCTTCGCCCAGGATCCCTTTCCAAAGTGTATTGTCACAATCGATCAATATGGCTTTTTTCTCCGGTGTAGTCAGAAAACGAATGGCCGATCTCAACTCAGCAGAAAGCAGCGCGATAAAATCTTTTGTATAAGGCATCTGGTACAAAAAACCCAGTTTGAAGTTGTAGGCTTTCTGAAATCCAATATTTGTAATGATTTTTTTAACATCGTAAAAGAAAACATTACTCGTCTGTAAAATAGATCTTACAGCCGCCTCCTTCTCTATAATTAGCTGGTCGTACTGACCTACATTGTTTTTCAATATAGAACTATGCCGTCCATTGACCATATTATTAGAAAGCAAAATAGTTCCCGTAAACTGGCTGGCGATACTTTTCACGGCCTGTAAAATCTCAGCAATATAATCATCAGTGTACCTGAAAAAATAACTATCGAAGTGAACAATGAGTACATCCACACCGTCCAACTGGCCACCAGCTTTAAGCAGCTCGGGCACGATCGGGTCAGCATAGATGTATTTTTTCACAGTGAACTCATTGTTGAGGTTCAACTGTTTTAAAACCAGATCAAATGTTATGTCAGAAATAACAGCTATATTCATGAGTACTATATAACGAATTCAACTACCTGTTTGTTCCTGGAATAGTAAAACCAAACTTCCCTGTTGTCAAACAGGATAGCGGGTATAGGTCCTTTCACCATGATCAGTTTCTGCGCTCCCACAATGTCCATCATTTCTTCTCTTGCACCCACCTCATAACAAAGATGATGGTAACTGCTTCCGTTTTTTTGAAGAAAATTATAGGTGAACGATTCTTCATTCAACGGCTGGATCAGTTCAATAAAAGAGTCGCTGTAATTTTCGTACAACGCCATTTTGCTATTCTGTACCGGATCGAAAAGTTCTTTTACTTTTTTTTCAAAAATCAAGCTCTTCTCGTATTGAACGATATCCTTGACCACATACCCTATATGATGCAACTTCATTTATCAAAACATTTTTATCACCTTAATAATCTTCTCGTAGTTGAAACTTCTGAACTCGTCGGCTGTTATTTCCTGTACAACGGCCGTTACACATACATCGCCTTCGGTTCCTACAACAACTTCCTTTGTACCGGTTTGCCTGAACCCGAGTTTCAGGTGTTGCCCCCAAACCGCTCGGTTCAACAGGTTGGTTTGGCAATAAATGGCATTCATACCTAATTGCTCAAAACAAATTTTCAATAGCAGGTATTCGGCCTCTATCGCATTCACCGGGTTGGTAACAATATATCTTCCGAATTCACCCCTTCCCTGTTCGATATTATAAATAGATATCGTCCCTTTAAACTCATTGTCAATATTAGTTACCTTAAAATTCCTTGCTTTTTCGGAGCCTTTATTTTTTCTTATCCAATTAAGCTGTTCATCAACGTTGATTGGCTTCTGGAACAAAAATTTATTATTCGCAGGGGCATTCCTCAGATTCACAATATCCTGTGCATCTCCTTCCGTGATCTCTGTTAGAATGGTTTTAATTCCCCTGATGGATAACATTTTTCTTAATTATGGAATAAGATCAACAAGTGAAATACCTTTATGTTCGGTCTCTTTTTTCAATAAAAGCTCTCCTACTTTCAACCCTCCCGACTGAAGTCTTACTATCGGGTCCGGGCCTACTGCTGATGGCAAAATTCCCATATGTCCGGAATGTACATGATCAGGATATACAGTTATATGTTTCTTGCAAAGCTCTTCATCGATATCACCTGCATATCTTAATAAAACAGCGCCGGGCGCTGAGGCTTTTATTTTATCGACAGCCACTGGCAGATTGCTATCTCCTATCCAGGGCTTATCAAAAGGATAAGCCGTAAAAACGATAGCCTCTGTTTTTCTATATTTCTCCGGTATATCGAGGTCTGGAAAATGCCCTAACCAGTCGATATTCATTCCGTCATACTTTGACTTATTCTCCAACGTATCACAAACGCCCAATGAGCCACATACTTTACTCAGCACTTTGGCTATGAAAGGACCGAAGTCATTATTGCATAAAAGTATATAGGAATTTTTATACGGGCAGCATCCCGCATCAAAGATCATTTTCAACGCCATGTCGCCCAAATAGTTAAAAACATCCACATCGGGATGTCTTTCGTTGGTAGCGCCGACAATTATGTCTTTGGTTTTACAATACGCAATGTCGAGGTCAGCATCCCGCCATTCCCATCCTTCATACATCAGCGGTATAACAACACCTTTTTTTGCATGTTGCAGCTTGTCACTATTCAGTGGCCGAAGATGACCCGAATTAGTAATAATATCAGCCTTTGCAATGATCTCCGGCGTTAACTTATCAATGATCGTAACCTTAAGGTTTTCATCACCAAACTGTTCCAGCAATTCATTGGTTTGCTTTCTTACATCGGCCACGGAACCATATCTTGTATCTTTGGTAAAAGCATATACTTCAGCACCCGCCAACGCGGCGATCACCGGTGTAACAATATAAGCACCAGTAGCTGCTTCCGTCAATACAACTTTTCCCGAAAGGTCAAGGTTTAGCCGGCCTACCGCATCTTCAATTTTATTCTTAATTACCGGCATACTGGTTCATAACATTTATTACATGATCTACATCTTCATCAGTTAATTCAGCATACATGGGTAATGATACGCAATGTGAGGCCAGGTATTCTGAATTTGGGAAATCGCCTTGCTTATATCCTAAATGTGCGTAGGCTTTTTGCAAATGACAGGCCACCGGGTAATGAAAGGCCGCATTGATATTGTTATCGGCGAGGAACTTTACAAACCCGTCTTTATCTTCCGTTGTTACTACAAACAGATGAAATACTGAATCGGCCCATTCTGGTTGAGCCTGCATTTTAATAGCAGGATTTTTAATTTCTTTTAAATAACGTTTCGCGATTGCTCTTCTCCTGTCGTTCCATCCCTGCAAATATTTCAGCTTAACCGTCAAAGAAGCTCCTTCCAATCCGCCCATACGATAATTGTATCCTATCTCGTCATGGAAATATCTTACAACTGAACCGTGATTGCGCAGGCTTTGAATGTGCTTTGCATATACTTCGTTGTTAGTCGTAACACCACCAGCTTCACCACATGCGCCGAGATTTTTACCGGGATAAAAACTAAAGCAAGCCATTTCACCAAAACCACCTGCGGGTTTACCTTTATACCTGGCGCCCTGTGCTTGCGCAGCATCTTCTATGAATTTCAGGTCGTGTTTTTTGCATATCTCAGCTACGCCGTCGATATCAAATGGCTGACCATATAAATGCACCCCAATGATCGCTTTGGTCTTTGGCGTTATTTTTTCTTCAATTTTTGTAATATCTATCTCCCATGTATCAGGATTGCAATCAACAAATACGGGTGTTGCTCCTGCATGACTTACGCCCCAGGCAGTAGCAATGAAAGTATTGGCGGGAATGATCACTTCATCACCGGCGCCGATGCCTAATGCCAGCATAGCGAGGTGCAATGCCGTAGTCCCATTACTTACTCCCATGGTGTATTTTACATCGGAATAGGAGGAGAAAGCTTTTTCAAACTCTTCTACGAAGGGACCACCGGAGAAAGCTGTTTTATCATACACTTTCTCAAAAGCTTCAAATATTTCTTTTTTTACCTGCTCATGCTGTCCTTTCAGGTCAAGACATGATATCTTTTTTTGCATAATAACTGTATTCATAATGATCGAATTAAATGGTTTTAAAAATACGGGCTGGGCTGCCGGCAACGATAGTGTTAGCAGGAACATCCTTGGTAACCACAGATCCTGCACCTATTAAGGCATTTTCTCCAATGGTAATTCCAGCCAGTATGGTTGCGTTGCTTCCAATAGAAGCGCCCTTTTTTACATGTGTTTCTATCACTTTCCAGTCGGCCTCTGTTTGCTGACTTCCGTCCGCATTGGTGGCTCTTGGAAAAAGATCGTTCGTAAACATAACGCCGTGACCTACAAATACATTGTCCTCAATATGCACTCCTTCGCATAAAAAGCTGTGACTGGAGATCTTGCAGTTCTTTCCGATAAACACCCCTTTTTGTATTTCTACAAAGGCGCCGATCTTGCTGCCATCGTCGATACTGCATCCGTAAGCGTTCACGAAATTGAAGATGCGTACGTTTTCTCCTAAGGTTACGTTATTAAGGCTTTGCTTGTCGTTGTTGATGGTGACTGTTTGCATGCTATTTTATTTTTACCTCTTTACCGTTGTTTTTGATTGATTCCTGCGACGCTTCAAGGATCTTTACTACCTGCATACCCAGGTGAGCATTGGCCAGCGGTTTTGTCTTATGAATAATTGATTGTATAAAATCATTGGCAACACCCGCCAACGCCTCAGCAAGCTGAATTTTAGGAATATAAACATCGCCGGTACGATAGTCCACCATGATCGTGGTCTTCTCGTCATCGGTTTTATGATGG
>JANOCH010000167.1:0-4381 GCA_031412015.1 Chitinophagaceae bacterium | reverse complement strand
CCCGCAGCATGGCACGTTTTGGCTTGCTGATGTTGAACAAAGGGAAGTGGGATCAAACACCTGTTCTTAATGACAGCAGCTATTTCAATGCCCAGATCAATACATCACAGAACCTGAACCTGTCATACGGGTATCTGACCTGGCTCAATGGAAAAGCCAGCTATATGCTGCCCGGCATTCAATTGGGATTTCCTACAATGCTGACGCCTAATGCTCCAGCGGATATGTATGCTGCCCTTGGGAAAAATGATCAGAAAGTGTATGTCGTTCCTTCGCAAAACCTGGTAGTGATACGACTGGGAGAATCGGCTGGTAATGTACAACTGGCACTTTCAAGTTTTGATAACGAATTGTGGGGTAAGTTGAAAACGGTGATCGGCTATTAGACTGGTGTTCTCCTGTTCCCGTTCCTTTGTTTACCTGCTTTAATCGCATCTATACATCAATCATCACGGGATGGTAAGTAATGGCCGCATGGGCTTAATACGTAAAGTCTTATATTCGGCCTTGTCAACCAGCAACAATACTTTTACCAGGTTTTATCATTTCATTGAATAGGTCCGCACATAAGTTAAGCTATTATGTAATTAACGGTATTACCCTTTACAGGATAATTGCCGCCCCATTCCTGTTGATCATTATTTTTACAGGACACTACAATTTATTTAAATGGCTGTTAGGTGTAAGTTTTTTTACGGATTTAATTGACGGCTACCTTGCCAGGAAGTATAAGGTGGCAAGCATCCTTGGCACTAAGCTGGATTCGATCGGTGATGACCTGACCGTATTAGTGGCTATGATCGCTTTGTTTGTGACGAAACCTGAATTTATAAAACAGGAAAAAATAATATTCATAGTGTTGGGTTCCTTATTTATTATACAGGTCAGTTATGCATTTACACGGTACGGAAAGATGACAAGCTTTCACACATACCTCGCAAAAGCCGCGGCGATCCTGCAAGGTGTTTTTTTACTGCAGGTTTTCTTTACTGATAAACCTATAATGGTATTGTTTTATGCCGCCGCCTTTATCACTATCCTGGAACTTATTGAAGAGATCATTCTTGTGTACCTGTTGCCTGCATGGAAAGCAAATGTCAAAGGATTATACTTTCTGGTAAAAAGCAAAACACCGGCGGATGAGCAGTTAAAATGAACTTTTCCGTCCTGTAGTACCGGCAGAAAGCTAATACCCGTTATAAGTCGAATTGCATTATAGTCTTAGATGGATTCATTTCATTTTCTCATCTATCTCCACATCTCCCTCTTCGTCTTTTGTCTTGTGGTAATCATTTTTAAGTTGGGTTTCAAATTCCTTTTCATCTTTTTGGTTGCGGATCACCAGGAAAACGATCAACGCAATGGCGGCAATACCAAAAATAATAAGTAGTGGCCAGTTCATAAACAAGTGGTTTGCGTTAAAGATAAAGCCATTTCTGGTGTACTTGTGTTAAGTTTCAGGAATGAAAACAACGAGTAAAGACTAATTGCGGGCTCGCGGCCAATCGCCACGGGAATTTAAAACACACCTGATAATAAATGCCATCTAATCTTGCTTTCCATTAAAAAATGTAATTTTAATAAGCTCTTTCTCCCGATTTATTAAACCTTAAAACTGCTTAGTATGAAACACCTGACTGTTACAATGCTATTTGGAGGTTTGATCCTGTCATGCCTCTTCTCTCTGGCCCAGGACCCGGAGGCTTCTGCTAATCCGGGGAAGAATATTTTTAAAGTAAACCTTGCTGCTGTTGCTCTTGACCACTATTCATTTCAGTATGAGCGGGTGGTTAACAAAAAACAGTCTTTTGCCATGGGTGTTGGCTTTAGTCCCAAGGTGGATCTTCCTTTTAAGAAGACTTTATCCGACCAATTTGGCGATAACGAGGATGCCGCAAGGGCCATCGAAACGACAGTATTTTCTAAAATAACTGTAACCCCTGAATACAGGTTTTATGTAGGCAAGAAAAAGGCGCCGGAAGGATTTTATGTCGCCACATTCGCCAGGTATCTACACATGACCATAAGCCAGGATTATACTTTTACCCCTAGTACCGGTACGCTCCATACGGCTAAAATGGACGGAAAGATAGATGGAATCGGGGGAGGAGTTATGATAGGCTCCCAGTGGCTTTTGGGAAAAAAGAAAAGAGTCAGCATTGACTGGTGGATCATTGGTCCTTTCATTGGAACTATGAATGGAAGTTTTCATGGAATAGATCCAAAGATGAATGAACTGAGTGCCGCTGACAGGGCCGATCTTGAAAGCGATATTGAGGGAGTTGATATCCCTTTATGGACAGTCGACGCCACTATCGGCGCCCTTACCATAGATGCTAAATTAAAAGGAGCCTTTTATGGAGCAAGAGCAATGGGTATCTGTCTCGGATTTCGGTTTTGATAATTGCGACTTCAGCTTTGTTTTGAAAAATACCGGTTACAGAATAATATAACTTTGGTCAATTCAAGGATGGGCCCTGCATTTGTATCACTAAAACCGTTGTATCATGAATCGAAGATACTTTTTGTCCCTGACTGCGGGAATGCTGGCAACAAAACATATTGTGACAAACAAAATCACAGAACCGGAAGTCTTATATTTTAAAGATGACGGGAGTATGCCCAACAGCAAATACCCGCTGTTATTATATCGCAATGCTTTTAGCAAAAGAGGGGAAAGCGGAGCGGAGTGGCTGGAACAGAATTTCCGGGAAAATAATTGGAGCAACTCATGGCGCAATGGCATTTTTACTTTCCATCATTATCATAGCATCACGCATGAGGCATTAGGTATTTATAGCGGTTCAGCGCTGGTACACCTCGGAGGTGAAAGCGGAAAGAAAGTGACGGTGCAGGCCGGTGATATTATCGTGATACCAGCAGGAGTGGGGCATAAAAAGCTGGAGTCAGAAGACCTGGGTGTTGTAGGAGCTTATCCCGGCGGCATGATGTATGACCTGATGCGGGGTAATAAAGGCGAGCGGCCACAAACTGATGAGAACATAGCAAGAGTACCCATTCCTGAACAGGATCCTTTGCTTGGAAAAAATAACGGGTTACTTACTATATGGAAGTGATCGTAAAAGAACTGGGATCACAGTTTTTGAAAAGCTGTAACGATATACTTATTATTCCATCCATCTCTTAGAAGGGATTTAAAACGCAACAAAAGTTTACCGGGATGGCGCATATAGTACCCGGCAATATTTTTTCTCAGGTCCTTACTGCGTTCTTCTTCCTTTTTCATTATGGAAAAAATACTGTACGGCTGTTGCTGGATAATAGAATCAATTTCTTTCATACCAGCATCAGTAAACATTTTTTTAAACCTTCGAATAGTAAAATCGTGCAAATGATAAGGATTAGCATCCATCGAAGGAGTAATGGGAACGGAAGCAATAAATCGTCCACCGCTAACTAACTGCCTGGCCATATGCTGAATAAAACCAGAAGGGTCCTCAAGATGTTCTAATGTTTCGAGCGAGACAATGGTATTCAGTTTTCCGGGAGCCTGGTAATGCATCGCATCACTTTCAGTAAATGTTATTTTGTGATGTACATATCGCCTGGTAGCAAATCGGATACTTTTCGCATCATTATCAGTTGCATAAATATGTTTGATATGATCACCACATTCATCCGCCAACAAAAAACTGCCGTAACCCACGCCACAGGCAATATCGGCAACCAGGCCATCGCTTAAATGTTTTGCAGCAAAACGGTATCGCTCCAGGTGAAGCTCCAATGTCTTCTGACCGAGAATTTCATTCTCCCCAACAAGATCAGGATTGATCCTTTCAAGATTGTTTTGCATTCCAGTTTTTTGAGCCTACATCCGATCCGGCACTTTTATTCCCAGCAGGTGCATGGCCGAAGCGATCACATTCGCGGTTAATTCACTTATTTGTAAACGGAGTTGTTTCTTTTCCTCCGATTCAGCCGTCAAAACCGAATGATCGGTATAAAACGAACTGAAAGTTTTAGCCACTTCGTAACTATAAATAGCAAGTGCCGATGGATTATGTTCCTGTGCGGCTTGTTCAATGATCGATGCGTATTGCTCCAGCAAATAAATAAGCTGTTTTTCTTTGGGTAGTAAACTACCTGTTATTGCAGGCGCACCAGCTTTTGCCTGCTCTTTTCTAAGAATTGACTTTATCCTGGCATGTATAAATTGAATGAATGGCCCGGTAAACCCATGAAAGTCGATACTCTCCTCCGGGTTAAAGATCATTTTCTTTTTTGGGTCCACTCTAATCAGGAACAATTTCAAAGCGCCTAAAGCAATTGTATCGTAGAGCTCATTCAGCTCTCCCGGGTTAAAGTCCTTCACTTTTCCCAGTTCCTCCGTTTTATCCCTGGCAACTTTTTTTAATTCTTC
>JANOCH010000166.1:0-3186 GCA_031412015.1 Chitinophagaceae bacterium | reverse complement strand
TATACCATAGGTATAGGTCACCGTTTAGAATTGGTACAATATAAGCCGCACTTATCTTCCATATTTCAATATTAAGGAAGAAACAATATTAACACTTAATCGGCAAATAAAAAACATAATACACTTGACAGAAATACCTTTCCCCGTAAAGGAATAAAAATTGAAGCGGAATTCGCCCGGGTTTCCAAACAACATGAGAACATAAATTTCCTGATCAACGGGGAACCTCCCGGAGATCCCGACTCACTGAAAGTGGCTACCAGCCCTTACCTGCGTACTTCGATGAATGCGGAAGGATATCTTCCGCTTGGGCGAAAGATGACGGCTTTCTTGACTATGCAGGGCGGTGTCAACTTTAATTATTCCCGCAACCTGATGAATGAATTTATAGTAGGTGGTATGACGAAGCTTTTCCGCAACCAAATTACCTTCGCCGGCTTACAGGAAGGTTCTTTGTATTCTCCCGCCCTCGCTTCCTTCCAGGGTGGCTTACGTGCACCGTTGTTCACCGGCGCTTATCTTACAGGCAGGGCTAATATACTCTTCAATAATTTTATCAGCCAAAGTGTTTTCTTTAATTATGCCGATTTTTATTCGGGCTATGCGATTACTTTCTCTTACAATTTCGCCCTTGGGCCACTTGATATGAGTGTCATGTATTGCGACCAAACCAAAAAAGTGCAGACCTATATTAATTTGGGAATTCCGTTTTGATATTTATTTAATGGCAGTCATTGCTTTGACAAAATCACTGACCAGGTAACTGATCAGTTTAGCACTGGTAGCATCTGTTCGCCCATCCGATAACCGGGTGGCCCCTTCGCAAATATGCAGGTAGGCTGGCCTGGCATCAGCTGCCGCAAAGGATACATATTGCCGGGCATGAACAGGCGAGAGACCTACCGGTGTCATGGCGCTGCTGAGCGTATTTTGTATACCGTCAATATCTATATCAATACCAGTAAGTGTATCTTCTGTAAAACTGGTGGCGTGTGCCACCGCTTGTAAGAACGTTCTTTTTTCGTGTATAAAAATATCTTCAAAGGTGATGCAGTCAATAAATGGGTTATTCACCATATCCACCCAAACATTCTGAGGTAAATAATTTTCATGTAAACCTACCACGCAATATTTCTGCAGGTAACCATCTTCTTCCGCATACCGGAATGCGTTACCACTATGTCTTCCTTCCATCGGCCGATAGTCAGCATGCGCATCTAAATTGATGCAATTGATCTGCGCTAATTGTGTGAGACCGGCTTTATGCCATCCTTTGGCGCTGCCTTTTATCAGCGGGTAGGTATTATTATGTCCACCTCCAATGACAATGGGAACCTTCTTTGCCTGGGTGATCAGTTTGGCAAAGTACTCGACTTCATCGTCAATGGCATTTACTGCATGACGATATGCTTCTATCTTTTCTTCCTGCCCTCTTGCTGTCGTATCAATAAGATATTCGATATCTCCAAAATCAAAATGCCCGGCCAGCAATACTTCACCCCCATCAAAAAAATCATTGCTTTGAATATTCAGGAAACTCTGCAGGAAGGGAATCCATACAGTATCAGTGCCTCCAATACCATAATTTCCCTTGGCCCCGAGGTCTTCAGGAATGCCAAACAAAACATATTTGGCTGCTGAACTGGCAATTGACTTTTCAATATTGGAAGAATCAGTAATCGTCAGCAATCTTTCTCCCAGCTTTGTTTCAAAACGACGGAGGTTGGTCAGCGAAAGAACGTCCTGTTTGTTATAGATCTTCAGGTGGCGCATGGCGCTTATTTTCGATTCATTGGCTGGAGGAGCCTTCATTTCCATTTTTTCCATAGACAAATTTTAAAGTAACGCTTTTTAAAGCTATTGATTTTTTTGAAACCGGCCTCACCCTCCTTCGATCTCTCCGAAAGAGAGGGAGCGGTGCTGCAATGCAATGCCAAACTTCAAAACCACCACATCGGCTTTATAACTTTATTCAACACTTTCGAACACTCCGAAAGATATCGGGATACTCGAAAAGCGATGGCTGTGTTTAGATAGCCTTCTCCTTTGGAGAAGGTCGGGATGAGGTCCGCCTACCCCCCTATCTTCTCATTCACTACTCTCAGTATCTCCTTTTCTAAAGCTATCGTTTTATCCTCAATCTCCTTTCCTTCGGCAATAATTTTATTCACATAATCTACTGAGCCTGTCGAAGTATCATTATAGCCGCCCGCATTGATGCGTACGTTCATGAAAGCACCCATCACGGCGCTTCGGGCACATAAGGCCCCTACTCCAGCATCGGATACCGAATTAGGGTTGCCTGTCTCCGCCATGGCTTTGATAACCTCTATACTGCCGAAAGCCGTTTTCATCACTTTAAAGGGTATCTCGATCGCAAACCTGGTAGCATCTTGTATCGCTTTTTTTCTTGCTGCTTTTTCTTCTTCGGATGCTTTTGGTAAACTCATTGCCGTCATGATCTGGTTGAACGCTTTTGTATCCGCATCCACCAATCGCAGCAATTCATCTTTATACTGCTGACCTTTTTCCGCCCAGCGGCTAAACTCTTCCCACCTTTCGTCCCAGCCCGCTTTATGCGAGGAGAGATTCGCCACCATTGTCGCCAGTGATGCTCCCAGCGAACCTACATAAGCCGCAATAGATCCACCACCAGGTGCAGGACTTTCACTGGCCGTTTCATCGGCGAATTCATTCAGCCTCATGCTCACCAGTTTGCTGTCAGCTTTATCGTGCAGCATGTATTCAATGATCCTTTCCTCCGGTTTAAAAGGGGTCAGTTCATCAAGGCCCAATGATTTGATAGCGATCTTTAGCAATTCTTTTTCCGAAACACCGGTCGAGCGTTTTTGTTTTTGCAGAAAATATTTTCCTGCATCAAGCATGGCATTTAAGGGGATCAAACCAACCAGTTCACTTCCTGTTACCCGTATCCCTCTTGCATCGGCTTTCTTACACACTTCATCAAATGCTATATGCACCGGCGTTACATTGATATTCGTCAGGTTAATACTTATCTGTGCGATCCCATATTCTTCAATATACCAGCCAATGGCTTTTACGCTTTTTAAAGTGCCGGGTTGGTTTACTTTTTTACCCCGTCCGACCGGGTCATCCGGGCGGGCATCTACTTCCACATTTCTTCCTGCTTCACGTACATCAAAAGCAATGGCATTTGCCCGCCTT
>JANOCH010000165.1:0-2403 GCA_031412015.1 Chitinophagaceae bacterium | reverse complement strand
AACCAAACCCAAGTTTCTCCATTACACCGGGACGAAAATTATTGATCATCACATCGGCATTTGCCAAAATCCCCTTCACTTTTTCCTGATCAACCTGGTCTTTTAAATCGGCGACAAAACTTTTCTTATTGCGGTTTATTGAATGAAAGATGGTTGACTCATTTTCAACACGCACATTTGATACATATAATTTCCTGCAAATATCCCCGGTGCCGGGTTTTTCGATCTTGATCACTTCCGCACCAAAATCAGCCAGCCGCAAACCAGCCGAAGGACCGGATAAGAATTGGCTAAAGTCTGCGACTATGATATCCTGTAATAATTTCATACGCCTTGATATTCCAATATTTCTTTACTGATTACGCCGGTATGCTCGCCCAACGAAGGAGCACATTTAGCCGACAACAATATCTCATCATCGAAGCGGATCGGGCAACGCGTTGTTGTCAATATTTTTTCGCCAGCCCTTTCAATACCCTGTTCCATTCGCAGCTTTTTATAAGCATCATGATTAATCAGTTCCTTCCAGTTCATGACCGGCATGGCCCAAATATCTTTTTCAATAAACTTCTCCATCCAATACCCGGTTGTATGACCGGTAAAACATTCTTCAATGATCGATTTAATTTCATCCCTTTTAATAAATGCATCCTGGTCTTCGAAACGATCCAATGATGAGCATTGTATTACATTACGCAATACGGTGACGGGCATCATTGCGAGCGCTATATAGCCATCTGCCGTTTTGTAAATGCCGTAGGGAGCGCTCAATAAAGAATGGCCATTGTTGACCCTGCTACGCTTTGGTTGACCACCGCCATTGTAATAGGTAGTCAGCAATTCAAATTGAAAATCCAACAAAGATTCCATCAGGCTAACTTCTATCAATGCGCCGATATTGGTTTTTTGTCGTCTGTAAAGTGCCGCCAGGATTCCCTGGGCCAAGTGATTTCCACAAATCATATCGGCAATGGCGAGACCAAAGGGAACAGGATTACTACCTGCATTGCCGGTAGTAAAGGCAAGACCCGATAATGATTGAATGAGCAAATCCTGTCCCGGTTTATCTTTCCATGGTCCTTCTTTACCATAGCCGCTTATCTCGCCATATATAATTGATGGGTTAATTTCTTTTACAAGATTATAATCAAGCCCGATCTTCGTCATGATCCCCGGCCGGAAATTATGCGTCATGACATCGGCCTTCCGGATCAGCTTTTTGACTAATTCAAGGTCTTCCTTTTTTTTAAGGTCAGCGGTAAAGCTTTCTTTGTTGCGGTTAATGGTATGAAACAATAAAGAATTGTCATCGATCCATAAATCTTTAATGGCTAACTTCCGGCCTGCATCTCCACCATCAGGTCGCTCGATTTTTATAACCCTTGCCCCTAGATCTGCCAATCGCAGCCCGGCCAATGGTCCAGACAAATACTGGCAAAATTCCAAAACAATCACTCCCTGCAGAGGTCTGTCAGATCTCATTGAGATAATTTTAAGCTTTCACGATATATTACATCCATTGATTGCAAACAATCACCTGGCTCTCCCCCATGATATAGATAATCCCATAATATTGGTGCGGCACTATCCTGGAACAGGAGATAACCATTATACCGGGGTCTGATGTAGCCTCGCTCGATCGCCGGGAGTACATTCATAAAAAAATTATTACAAAGCTGATTGGCATTCTTATCAACCCATGCCTGTCTATGGCCGGGCTGACCTCCATTTTCGACATAAAAAGTCGATTGACATTCACCCGAACATATCCATTGGGCGAATTGAATTGCTATGTCCTTGTATTGACAAGTGGAAGAAATAGCTAACCCTGTACCTCCTATCGTGGAGCGAAATCTTCCATTGTTGCCAAATTGAGGAAGGTCGCTATAGGTGAGTATATTTTTTGCAAAACCCCTACGCGAATAGTTGCTGTAGCAATAGGCAAAAGGGCAATACCAAAAGTCATCTGTTAATGACATTCTTTCCGCAACAGCGATTGGGTTGCTTTGATAAATAATCTCGTCACACAATGACCATAGATCACGCATGCTTGCCAGCGCCTTCAAACCTGCAGGCTTATTGATAACTTCCGTCGTGTTTAAAAACGGTTCGTTTCCATGAGCATGGCAAAACATATAAAATGCCATCAGTGAATCCACCGGTATGCCCGGCACCAGCACCTTCCCGGTTTTTGCAAAATTCAACAACTCATCCCAGGTGCGTGGAATGGCCATATTATTTTCCCTGAACAAATCGGCCCTGTAACTTGTAACAGGAGTGGCCGCGTCGATTGCCAGTGCCCATTGATGTCCCCCATAAAAATAACTTTGATGCGACTCTCCTACCGAGTTTTCTGATTGATCGGTTAAATATTGCGCCGGCAAATATTCATCAAGCGGAAGC
>JANOCH010000164.1:0-8307 GCA_031412015.1 Chitinophagaceae bacterium | reverse complement strand
CAAAAGCGATCATCTCTCCGCTGGGTGACCAGGCAGGGCTTGTCTCATTAAAAACACCTTTGGTCAGCGTATCTAATTTTTTTGTGGTGATATTAAAAAAATAAAGATGGGTTTTCCTGTCACCGAGATAACCTTCATAATCCTGTTTGAATTTATAACGGTCCATTACATAGGGTGTCCTGATCTTTGTTTTGGACGTGTCAGTATAATCGGGGTCTTTCATCACTAATAGAATACCCGATCCATCCGGTTTCCAGGTGTAGCCGGAGATCGGCGCATTTACACTGGTCAATTTTTTTGCATTGCCACCCCGACGATCCAGCAGATAAACCTGGCTATACTTTTTTTCTTCTTCTTCTTCACAGGCATTGCATTTGGCAAGAAAGGAAATATATTTTTCATCGGGACTAAAGCGGGCCATAGACCCTTCTCCTTCCACATTGGTTAGTTGCACCTGTTCTTTGCCGTCAATGTTTGTCATCCATATATCACTGGTTTGTTTGTCTTTCGCGGAGTCAACGGCCGACAAGGAATAGACTATCCATTTGCCATCGGGTGATAAACGGGGATCGGAAATAGTTTGTAAGCGATAAAGATCCGAAGGCGCTATAGGATGTTTTTCCTGTGCCTGCACCAACAGGACTAGTGACATACAAGTAAGCAGTGATGTGATTGTTTTCATTACCGTCAATAATTTGCTTTAAATATAGAATAAAAAAAGTCATCGCATTGACGATGTTGGCGATGACGGTACTAAAAGTATGATGATACTATTGTTAATAGCAGTTTCATCTAAAGGTCACCAAACAGTTTAATATTCAGTGCTGGTGGAAACGCAAGCAAAGGCGTAAAAGATATATCGTCTGCCTGTTACTTATTGTCACTTAATTTTCTTTGCTTCTGTCACAATATACTTTTTAATATTTTCAAGGTCCTCCGATGATAAACGATTCGCAAAATTGGGCATGCCCGTCGGTTCCAGCATTCCTTTTAAAACGATCCCGTCAATAATGTCAAATTTTTCTTTGGACAAATGACCGAGATCGGGGAGTGCACCGTAGTTTTTATCTATAGTTCCATGACAGGCCATACAATATTGCAGGTAAATTTCTCCGCCTCTTAATATTTCTGGTTCCGTACCCGGGTATTCAATGTTCAATGGTGCGGGTTTCTGCATTGCTGTAAGTGTCGGCATTTTTTCTTTTCCATCAAGACGGAATGTGTAAATGTGGGCTGGAAAAATATCAGGAGTTGCTTTTATATTCATGGCGCCGCCAGACCCACCCCAACCTACCTGGAAACTGATGTACTGAATACCATCCACACTATAGCTAACGGGCGGAGCGATGACACCGGTACCAACATTTACTTTCCACAAGAGTTTACCATTATCTCCATCATAGGCGCAAAGATCTCCATCGGCCGTTCCCTGCAACACGAGACCTGATGCAGTTGTTACTACTCCGCCATTCCAATGCGCTTCCTGTTTTACCCTCCATACTTCTTTTTGCTTAGCAGGATCCCATGCCAGCAGGAAACCCTGGTCACCGCCCTTTGGCGCATTAGGATCGGCCCTGAAACCGTGGTTGAAGTTAATATCACTACCTAAGTTCCAGCCGGTGCCTGATCCGAATTCAGCGGGTTGATCAAACTTCCAGTTTGAATTATACCCGTAAGGGAAAGATGCAATGCGTGCAGGAATGTACATCAATTTATTTTTTAGGTTGAAAGCCATGGGATGCCAGTTATGTCCGCCATCAAAATTTGGATAGATCACCACGTTGCTATCTTTCATCCTGGCAAAATCACTTTCAACGGGTCTTCCTTCTGCTGTCATATTAACAGCCCAGTTCAGGTAGGTAAAAGGTTTCGCCGAAATAAATTTTCCATCAGTACGATCGATCACATAAAAGAATCCATTCTTTGGCGCCTGCATGATCACTTTGCGCATCCTACCTTCAATGTCAAGATCGGCAAGAACCAAAGATTGTGTAGCCGTGAAATCCCAATTGTCGCCCGGCGTTGTCTGGTAATGCCATTTATATTCTCCGTTGTCGGGATCGATGGCCACGATAGAAGAAAGAAAAAGATTATCACCACCACCCGGACTTCTGTGGTCACGATTCCATGGTGATCCGTTCCCGGTACCGACATACATTAAATTCAGTTCGGGATCAAATGCCATCGCATCCCAGCAAGTCCCTCCTCCACCATATTTCCACCACTCACCGGTCCATGTTTTGGCAGCCATTTCCATCGCTTTTGATTCAAACGGTTTTGACGGATCACCAGGGACGGTATAAAATCTCCATTCCTGTTTTCCGCTTTCCGCATCATAGGCAGTTATATAACCTCTCACACCATATTCAGCACCGCCGTTACCAATAATTACTTTGCCTTTTATGATTCTTGGTGCGCCGGTAATGGTGTAATTCTTTGTGCTGTCTACGGTCCATATTTCCCATACGGGTTTTCCTTCTGCAGCATCTATCGCAATCAATCTTCCGTCAATAGTACCCACGTACACCTTTCCTTTGTATAAAGCGACGCCACGATTCACTATATCGCAGCAAGCCTTCATCCCAAACCGTCCAGGTACTTTGGGATCATATGTCCAGATGAGTTTGCCATTGCGGGCATCAATCGCATACACTTTACTCCATGCACCACTTACATACATGATACCATCCACCACTATGGGCGTTGCTTCAAATCCGCGTTTAAAACCAAGGTCTACATCCCAGGCAAGGCCAAGTTGCGTGATATTGTCTTTATTGATCTGAACCAGGGGGCTGTAACGGTCCTCGCTGTAATTTCTTCCATAAGAAAGCCAGTTTGCTGAATCCTTGTCCGCATTTAATAAAGATTTATCATCGATGGCCGCGGTCACTTTTTTAATAAACTCCTTTGTGCCGGGTTCCGGTGTAACGACGCAGCCATAAATAAATAATATAAAAAGGAACAGGGACCCATGAACGAGGAGATGGATTTTGTTTGGCATAGCCGTTAGTTTATCGATGATGAAATGGTAGTAGTCGACAGGAGAATCAGTTGAGGCTTCCAGAAGGCAGTTACTAAATGTATCAATAAATTTGGTAGGCTTTGATAAAATAATTGTGGGATGACGATCCGTATATTGCAGGCAATGCTTTCCAGGTGTTTTTTGAATGATGCCCTGGTTATGGATTGTTACGAAGGAAAGGATTGCAATCAATTCAAAAAATGTAATTTTAATTCTTATGCAATCCGCAACAATTAATGAATTGAAAAAGGTCATCGCACTCAGCGACCTGACGGATGAACACCTGCAATGGATATTTGACCATTCTTTCTATACTGAATATGAAGATGGCGGGGTAATAATGAAAACGGGAGAAGTGGCCGAATACATGATGTTTATTGTCGAGGGTGGTATTTCATTTTATATGGATAAAGGTGGCACCCTGGTGCATTTTTTTGATTTCGGCAATGATGTAGCTACCGGTGGTGTCACTGGTTTGCTTCCCTATTCACGAATGAAAACCTCACCGGGCACTTCCTTTGCTGTCGGAAAGTTGCGAGGTTTTCGTATGCATAAGGATCATTTTACCGAACTCGAGCAACTATGTCCCGACCTGATCCAGCGGCTTATCGGTTATATGACGGAAAGGGCCCGTTCATTCGCTACGACGCAGCTTCAGCAGGAAAAGGTGAACGCATTGGGAAAACTCGCTGCGGGTATTGCGCATGAACTGAATAACCCGGCATCCGCCATTAACAGGATATCCTGTGAACTGACAGGCAGGTTAAAAGAAAATTACGCATTGACTGAAAAACTGTTGCATTATGAAATCAGCGAGGCGCATATTCAAAGCATTCGAAGCATGGTGGAGCTAAAGGAAAAGGAAGCTGCCAGCAGGAAGCGGCTCAGTCCCCTCCAGCGGATTCAAATGGAAGATGAGATCAACGATTGGCTGGAACAGAACGGTCTCCAGGGAAATAATATAACCGGTGAGACATTTGTGGATGCCGGGTTTACCGGGCAAGAGCTGGAAACTATCAGGAATGATACGAATAATGAAGCATTTGCCAACCTGCTTCTCTGGATTGAAAATTTATTGAGTTCACAACGGACCATTAAAGACCTTGAAGAAGCATCCAACCGGGTATCTCACCTGGTAGGCGCTATTAAGAGCCATGTGCACATGGACCAGACAAACGATCTGCAGCCTACCGATATTCATAATGATATAGAAAATACGATAACACTACTTGGATACAAACTGCGTGAAAAAAATATCACGGTTAAAAGAACATTTTGCGAAAACCTTCCCCTCGTTCCGGCTTATATTGGTGAGCTGAACCAGGTATGGACGAATATTATTGACAATGCGATCTATGCCCTTCCGAAAGATGGTGAATTGATAATTGAAACAAGCTGCGACAGCAAAAACGTAAGCATAAAGATGATTGACAACGGCACTGGTATTCCAAGTGAAATTCTTTCACGGATATTTGATCCTTTTTTCACTACTAAAAAAGTAGGCGAGGGCACCGGTATAGGTTTGGACCTTGTCAACAGGGTTATTAAACATCATAACGGCAGCATAAAAGTAAACTCCCAACCGGGTCAAACAGAATTTGCCGTTTGTATCCCGGTGGCTGAGATTAAAAAGGCTTAAACAATGAAACTTCCCTTTATTATATTGGTGGATGACGACCAGCAGGTGTTGAACGCCATTCATCGCGACATACGGAATCAATATCGGAATACTTATCGCGTCAGTGCTATCAACTCGGCCAATGAAGCTCTTGAGTTGGTCAAAGAATTGCAACTGAAAAATGAAACGGTCGCCTTATTTATTTCCGATCAGCGCATGCCTGAAATGGAGGGAGTTACTTTCCTGCAAAAAGCAAAAGAGATATACCCCGATGCGAAATCTATTCTGCTCACCGCTTACGCCGATATCGAAGCTGCCATTCGGGCCATCAATACGATAAGGCTGGATCATTATTTGCACAAACCATGGAATCCTCCCGAGGAAAAATTGTATCCTGTAGTCAATGATCTGTTGGAAGAATGGCAGGCACTATATAAACCGGGCTTTGAAGGAACACGTATCATCGGTTTTCAATGGTCGCCCAAATCACATCGTCTTAAAGAATTTCTTTCAGGAAATTTGATCCCCTATTTATGGATGGATGTAGAAAATAATAAAGGAGCGGAGAAGTATTTAACCAGCGCCAATGTGACCCATGCCGATCTGCCACTTGTTATTTTAAAGGATGGTTCGTTTCTGACGGACCCAACTCTTCCTGCATTGGCTTCCGGACTAGGTCTTCAACAAGCGGCTACCAAAGAAATATACGATGTGCTTATCGTCGGTGCGGGACCGGCAGGGTTGGCGGCTTCGGTGTATGGTTCATGTGAAGGATTGAAAACTTTACTTATTGAAAGAAGTAATCCCGGAGGCCAGGCGAGCAGCAGTGCCCGTATTGAAAATTACCTGGGATTCCCCACCGGTCTTTCAGGAGCTGAACTGAGCCGCAGGGCCATTACGCAAACACTTCGTTTCGGTACGGAAATTCTTACACCGAAGGAAGTAAAAAATATTACGGTGAAAGATGGATACAAGATCACGGAGATGACGGATGGCACGCAGGTAAATAGTAAGGTTATTGTGATCGCCACAGGTGTTGCTTATAGAAAACTCGATATTCCGGGAATGGAAGAATTTGCCGGCGCCGGTGTTTATTACGGCGCTGCATCAGTAGAGGCGCATGCCTGTAACAACGAAGCTGTTTATATTGCAGGTGGTGGCAATTCAGCCTGCCAGGCCGCTTTGTACATTAGCAAATTTGCGAATGAAGTAAACATTGTGATCCGGCGTGATGCACTTTCGCAAACGGCCGCCAATTATTTGGTAGAAAATATCAGCGGTACCCCCAATATAAATATTATAACTTCTACGGACATTATTGGCTGTTCAGGTACTGCTGTGCTCGAATGCATTACCCTGAAGCACACGAAGACAGGCGAGGAAAGGGTAGTGCCGGCCAAAGCATTGTTTGTGTATATCGGGATGAAACCCGGCACTGACTGGTTAAACACGGTGCTCAAAAATGAGAACGGTTTTATTGTGACAGGTCGCGACTTAATGAAAGAAAAATCATTTAATAGTTTTTGGAAATTGCAACGGGAACCGTTGATGTCCGAAACCAGTGTGCCGGGAATATTTGCTTCCGGCGATGTGCGTTTCGGCGCCATGACGGGTATTTCCTCCGCGGTAGGAGAAGGCTCTATGGCGATACGTTTTGTAAGAAAGTACCTGAGCGAGGTATAAATAATAATCAAAATTTAAAATTATGGATCGTTACATGGTCATTTCAGGACATACGGCCGAAGATTGCCGCCGGGCTGTAAAATATTTTGCCGATTTCCATGCGGGATACATCACGCACTTTGAATGGGGCTGCAAAGACAATGATCATAATGCTTATGCTATCATTGAAGCGGAGAGCCATGAACAGGCGATACTGGTCGTTCCTCCATTGTTCCGGGAAAAGGCAAAGGTTATTAAACTGGTGCGATTCTATCCTAAAAAAGATGGGGAAGAGAATCTTCATAAGAAAGAGTGAGGAGAAATGGAGCAGCTTCAACCCCGCTACACCAGCCTCCGTTACATTCGACGTTTTTGTTGATTTTTCATCGGCTAATGGAATTTTTCCTTTATTCGGAAAAAAGTAATTTTGTTAAAACGCAGATTATGGCAACTTCTCCATTGGATATTGAGCTAAGCAAATACTGGCCTTTATTAACAACCGTACAAAAGGAATCTCTTTTAGGTGTCATTAAATCATTTGTGCAATCAACTGAAAGAATAGCCTCCGAACAATACAACCAGGAACTGGGCGAAGCAGAAGCTGAATACCAGGCTGGTGAGCATATTACTTCTGAAGAAATGCTACAACTCATCAGAAAATGGTAGAAAAGAAAAATGAGGTGGTGTGGACAAAACGTCCGTAACAACACATGAAGAAGGCTTATGATTACATAAGCGAAGAATCAAGACAAAATGCGGTGAAGGTACTCGAAGATATAATTACAGCAGTAGATAAGGCTATTTCCAACCCTGAATTTTATGGCCCGGATAAATACAAGAAAAATAATGACGGAAGCTACCGGGCTTTTGAAGAACATCATTTCAGAATTGCTTATCGTTTCAGTGATAAAGTCATAAGAGTATTGAGAGTGCGTCACAGTAAAATGGAGCCCGTGGAATATTAGTTTGCGTTCATTTGATGACTAGCAAACATTCTCTATTGATCCCCAGAACTAAAACAGCCGGATATTAACAAAAAAAGTAAATTCATACACTAAACACTCCCGATGTATGAAAAAATTAGTAGTCTTCGTTTTCTTGTTAGTAGTTGAACAAAAATCATTCTCTCAATTCCCCGCCACTGACTATGCCGATGCACTTCAGTTGATTGATTCGTGGATAGCAGCACAGAAAGACTATATGGATTTGCCATCGATCTCCGTGGCCATTGTGAAAGACCAGGAAACCATCTGGAGTAAAGCATACGGATTGGCAAATACTGACGGTAAAGTGACCGCTTCTACCACCACGCTTTACAGCATTTGTTTTATCTCCAAGCTTTTTACTTCCCTTGCTATCATGCAATTGTATGATGCCGGCAAACTCCGTCTTGATGATAACATTGAAACCCTTCTTCCCAACTATGATCTTAAGCAGCAATACAAAGAAAGCGGACCTGTTACTATCCGTTCACTGTTAACCCATTCTTCTGGCTTGCCCCGCGAATCAGATTTTCCTTATTGGACAGGTCCCGACTTTCCCTTCCCCACACAGGCGCAATTGAATGCCAGGTTGGGTGAGCAACAAACCCTCTATCCTTCTTCCACTTATTTTCAGTATAGCAACCTGGGTATGTCGCTGCTTGGAGAAGTGGTGGAAAAAGTTTCCGGGCAGCCCTATGATAAATATGTGGAGGAAAACATTCTGAAACCGTTGAGGCTAAACTCCACTTTTACTTATATTCCTAAAGAAGAATGGGGAAAGAAAATGGCTATTGGATATGGGGCCATCAAACGTGAGGGTACAAGAGACAAAGTGAATTTATTTGATACGAAAGGAGTGAAGGCGGCAGCCGGATTTACGTCTAATGTCGAAGACCTGGCACGCTTTGCATCATGGCAATTCAGGTTGCTCAGCAATGGCGGTACGGAAATACTTAAATCGTCTACACTAAAAGAAATGCATCGTGTGCAATGGGTGGATCCTGATTGGAAAACATATTAGG
>JANOCH010000163.1:0-2100 GCA_031412015.1 Chitinophagaceae bacterium | reverse complement strand
TGAGTATTTGTAATTTTCTGAAGGTGGTATTCAGGTAGAACTGGCGTTTAGGGTTAGCCAGTAATTCTGTTTGCAGATTTAAGTTTAAGCTCCTGTCTCCTTTTACAAAATCTTTTCCGAGGGCATATTTATCTGTTCGGGTGAAAAAAGTGATACCATACCGGTTCTTTTTTTGTTCATCCGTTTTAAGATAAACAGAATAGGTGCCGAACGAAAAAGCCTGTGGTGTGATGGTATCGGTCAATTTATCCCTAACGGAATTCCTTTCTTCTGCATAACGAAAACCCAGTCGCAGGTTTTTCATTTTTTTTAATTGCTTGCTCAGATCAATGGTTGGCCGCCAGAAAGCGCCTTTGTCATTCAATGCATTAAAGCTGGTAATGACAAATTCATTGTTAAATTGCCAACCCTTCCAATCCGTATTTTGGACGACAGCATTTTGAAATCCCTTATAACTGTTCCCTCTTTGATAATTAGTAAACTTGTAGGTCACTCCCTGGTTTTTGATATTCTTTAAACCAGCTGAGGCACGAATAATATTTTCTGTTTCGGGTTGTACCAGTAACGCCAAACCCCAGTCTCTAGAAAATTCTACCGTTCTTAGCCGCTCCAACGGTTTGAATTTACTTTGTACATATTCGTAGTCGAACGAAGTGAGTAATTGCAATTTGTTTTTCTCTCTTAGTTGTTTTGCATTGTTGACCTGGAATTTCGCGGCAAAGCCTCTATCATCGCCATTATCTATTTCAGAAAACGTATTGGCATCATAATTACTCATGGCCACCTCTGTTTTAACCAATGTACCCTTGCCCATCGCATAGTCAATTCCCAGGTTGACCAATTGTTGTTTTTTGGGAGTTACCAGCACAGTGACCGCTTCATAATTTCCCTGCCTTGTATTACCCACTGGCGGCACGAATTTATAGACCTTGCCATTGGCGCCATTAAAATCAGGAATGTAATTGCCCCTGCCAAAACCTACATCAACAAATGAAAGATTGTATTTGGCTGTCGCCGGATCGGTCGAGTATTGAAAAAAAGAATCAATGCCGGTGGGTGTATTGTAATACACTTTTTCGTATAAAATCTTACCTGCAGCAAAAGTATCAATGGCGGCTGATGGATAGAATGCCCGTTGAATACTGTCACCAAGGTTTGCCAAAAATTGTTTCTGCCCCGGATCCAGCACCTGGTTGATCTGCGAATTCTTTGCATCGCTATTGGTGAAGGCGCCGATACGAAGTTTTAGTTTTTTATTAAAGTCTAACTCTTCTGACACGTAAAAATTAGCATTCAAAAAATTACGGTCTGCATATTCAAACTCTATTTGTATGCGACTGTCCTTGGTGATCATTCGCTTTGGTGTAAACGTAACCTCGGCGGTATTGTAATTGATCACATAATCCTGGTCTTCTCCGCGCTGCAATAATTGACCATCTACAAAAACCCGTTCCGTATTGGCGAGTACAATGAAGAAAAACTCATTGTTGGCGCCGGTAAGCCGGTAAGGTCCCTGGTTACCTTCCAATGCCTGTATCACATTGCGGGTAAATTTTCCTTTAGCAATAGAACCGCTTGCCAGGGTTTTTGATTCCACTTTTTTTCCAATAGGATTAGTGGTTTGAAAGGAGACACCCTGCAAACGTTTATAAAAATTCAGGAAATAGCTTTGGTTTTGCCGGATGTCGATATCTCCCAGGTTCAATTGCCAGTTCTTCTTTTTGAATTGAAGAAATACCTGGTCAAACTCATTTAACTGTTGTGTGGTTCCGTCAGGTTGGATGGGAATATTGTTATCCGTAATGGCGGCCTGTATCTCAATGCTATCGCCAAGCATACCACTTAGCTGCAGATTCAGTGTCGAATTGAGTACCGCATCCTGGCTATTGCCAAAAGCGATCTGCCGGCCAAAACTTCCTTCTGCTTTAATGGTACCAAAATTAAAAATGCCTTTCTGTGCTTCCGTCAATTCACGGTGGTTATCTGAGGTAGCGCCGTATGCACAAGCATCTTCCATGCAGGTCTTCCGATCAAGGGTCGTTGGCTTCGTAGTGGATCATCGAGCATCGACTACTGACGGTTCATCCAAAAATCTTCAGT
>JANOCH010000162.1:0-3219 GCA_031412015.1 Chitinophagaceae bacterium | reverse complement strand
TTTTATGCGCAGAATTTTTTAGAAACCAAATGCAATATTGAATTTGAGCAAAGCAGAACGATCATGCTTTGGGCTATTGCGTTTGCTACACCATTCTTTTTATTCTTTGGGTGGTTGAGTGATAAAATAGGAAGGAAGTGGATCATGATGGTGGGAATGCTGTTGGGAATACTTACTTACAGGCCCATCTTCACTACTTTTTTAAAGCAAACAGATGTTGCAAGTTGGCAGGAAGAAGCCCCAATAGCCCAAGGGGCGTCCACGGTTAAAACAGAACGGATCAAAAATTCAGATGATTCTCTTGTTACAATAACAACCAACTATTCTTTAGCAGGACGAATTGAGTATACTGAAATAAAAACAGATACAATTTTTTCTGCCGGGGTATCCAATAATCCTGCTTCGATATCAACTTACAAAGACAAACACCTTCCTTCATCCACTTATTGGAAATTTGTTGGACTTGTATTCTTATTGATTCTATACGTGACGATGGTCTATGGTCCTATCGCCGCTTTCTTAGTGGAAATGTTTCCCACAAAGATCCGTTACACATCTATGTCGCTTCCTTATCATATCGGCAATGGTGTATTCGGCGGGCTAGTACCATTTATCGGGTTGCTTTTGACCACCTCTTACCCGTCCGATCCGTTGGTGGGTTTATGGTACCCAATTGGTGTCGCATCTTTATGCCTGGTCATTGGCATTATTTACCTGAGCAATAAAATTGATAAGGACGTAACTGATTAAGGCCTACTCCCGATCCCGTCTTAGGCGGGACCATCCGGGCACAGCCCCGCTTATTTGAAGAAACATTAAAAAATAGAAAACTCATGAATGCAGTTAAAAGAATATTAGGTATCCTCTGGTTGCTGCTGGCCCCGGCCGTCATCTATTTTCTGGTGGACAGGGCCATTGTGCATATTGATCCGGCAGGCAAAAAAGACATAAATAACCCGGTGATTTGGGTTATCATTATTGGCATCTTTACCCCCATCGCCATCGGCCTGATGATCTTTGGATGGTATGCTTTTAAAGGCGAATATGATCATCTGCCTGGAAGCTCCGTAGATTTAGAAGATTGATCAACCTAGTTTATGATGACCGGAATGCCACCGGATGATCCAGTTTTTTATGCGGTCCAAAAAAGATACGCAGTAAGATACGGAATGCTGACAGTTCTATAAATATTAAGCACAGCGCCATCAAAATGATCAACGCCGACTGGCTGCTTTGCACATAGGTAAACAATACATCAATTCCTATAAATGCGGCCGTAACGGGAAATCCCAGCATACCAATGCACGCAAACAAAAATAACAGGCCTGTTGTCTCCTGTTCATATACGTACCCGTGAAACTGGTTGAGGGAAATATCATTGTCGATCGCCTTAATTTTTTGCAAGCAATAATACCCCAAGAAAAAAGCAAGCAAAACTCCGCTTATGTAGAACAGGATCTCAATGGTGTTGACATGATCGGTATTTAATAATACAGCGGCGATGATAAACAAATGACTTGTCAGCAAATATATCCATGCCTTCTGCGCAGATCGCCGGAAAGAAAAAGCAAAAAGGATGACTGCGAGGGCGATACTCATTAGAATAAGTGGTAAGGCATCGCGAAGAGCTGAACTAATTTTTTGATTTGCATAACCAAGACCCAAAAAGGCAAGACCCATAACAATAAGCACACCTATATAAACATTAGATTGTAAAAAGCGGAATTGCTTACCGAGCCATTTGAAAGGACTCCATAAATAAGCAAACATCAGGCTGTCCAGGTTCCATTCCTTAATACCGAGCATGTACAAGGAGGCCTTTATCTTTGATACTGATTTTTGCTGAGGAACCGTATAATGGAAGTATTGATGGTGTACGAGGTAGTTTAACACCGAGGGAGATACCAGCAACTGGTAAGTTCTTAAAAAAGCGTTACCGGCGAAATGTATCAGTACCAGCCAGTGAAAGCCTAAAGCCACCTCAATAAACATTAATCCTATTTGTGCTGCTGAAGAGTAGGCAATTTGCGTTTTTACTGTTGGTTGTACTCTTGCTATCAAAGTAGAAACAATGGCTGTGGCTGCACCCACAACGATGATGGCGATTTTTGCCCATAACATATCCTCCCAAAAGGGATGTGTTCTAAGTAACAGGAAAACACCGATATGCACACTCAGTGAGCCATAAAATATTGCGGAAGAAGAAGTGGGCCCTTCCATGGCCCTCGGCAACCAGGTAGTGAATGGGAACTGCGCCGATTTGATAGCGGCAGGTAATATGATCATGCAAACAATGAATATAGCCATACTGGTGTTACCGGATTGGACAGCCATATTTTTTGCTTCCCCCAATTCTGTAAAACTGATATTCTGGTGGGTCAGGTGATGCATCATCCACATGGCCAGCATGAGGGAAACATCACTGATACGATAGTATGAAATGGCCTTGAACGCGTTTTTCACAGGCAGGTACCGATTGCGATAAAAGGCGATCAATAAAAAAGAACAAACGCCTTTTATTTCCCACCCGATAAAAAGCGTCTCAAAATTTCCGGATAAAATAATAAAATTATACCCCGCCGCAAACAACAGGATGGTATTGAAAAAACGTTTGTAGCCCTGGTCGCGGTGCATATAGTACTTACTGAACGTGGCTACCAGGAAAAATAAGAAAGCCCCGACAATGCTGAAAACCGCTGTTATTTCATCGTAATACAGTTCGAAGGCAAATACAAAATGGTCTGTTTGGTAAAGAGTGACCAGGTGATAACTTACAGGTTGAAGACCGTTTGACAGCCACCACAGGACAAATGAAACGGAAACCAAAATATAAAGCACTTTGGTAAATCGTACGATCTTACCAATAGCCTTTTCACTTTTGTTCTGCCAGAACAGGCTGACAAGGAATGCCAGGAACGGTATCGCGATAAACAGTACTAGTAGTTGGTTCATTATTAAAATAGCTTTTTACAAGCTGAGTATTGATGCTTACTGTTAATCCAGCATATACACCGGCAAATTTTCTTCGGTGGCATGCACTATATGATTCGTTTCCATCTCCTTCGCCCCTTCAATAAATTTCTCCATATTGTGGATCGTCTTTATTTCACCGGCAGCGGTTATTGGTTCATACTTAACGAAAGCGCCGTTCCTGAAATAATAAAATTGTTGTTGCTCCGGATGTAACGCAACAATATGCACCCATTCATTATTGTACCA
>JANOCH010000161.1:0-3731 GCA_031412015.1 Chitinophagaceae bacterium | reverse complement strand
CATTAACATCACCGGGTTGCCCGGCCGCGCAAACTATACCGGTGGAAGTAGACCAGAAGTTGAGAGAAATTGAAGGAGTGAACGATGTACACGTGGCTATCACCTGGACACCTACCTGGAATAAAACGATGATGTCGGAAGCCGCGCAATTAGAATTAGGAATGCTTTAAATAATGAACGAAGTACTATGAAAATTACCGCACAGGAAGAATATGGTTTGCGCATACTGATACGCATCGCCTCTTGCAAAGATGCAGATGGCATGAGTATTCCGCAATTGAGTGAAGCGGAAGGGATCAGCAATCACTATGTGGCCAAACTTACCCGCATGCTGCGTATGGAAGGATTCATTAATAGCAGGCCCGGCAATAAAGGAGGTTATGTATTGGCGAGACCTGCAGCGGAAATAAATGTCAACGAAGTATTAAAAGCATTAGGCGGGGCCTTATTTGACAGTAAATTCTGCGGTGATCATGGAGGTGCTTTTAGGCTTTGCACCAATTCAGTAGATTGCTCCGCCCGTTCTCTCTGGCAAATGATACAGTACAGTGTTGACCAGTTACTGGATAAAATTTCATTGGCCGATCTCTTAAGTTCGGAGAAACAATCAGGTAATGCATTAAGAAAATTCCTCCAGTTATCCGAGCCTTCTTAGTATCCTTTTCTTAGCATATCAGCGTATTCATTGGGTAAAGGGCTATCTTCCACCGCCCTGGCAGCTTTTTCTATATCATATTCAAAGCGTATAAATTCAACCTGTATACTCTGTGGATCCAGGATGCTGCTATTTTCATTGATATGAAGTAAAACATATCCTCCTCTCGGATCTTTGTCTTTCGGTTTACCAACTGAACCGATATTAATGGCATGACGGGCTCTTGTTTTTCCATCTTCTGTTTCCGTTAGTGTTCGGTGATAAGGTTTATGGGTATGGCCAAAACATAGGATGTCTGCATCCGCATCGTGCATGATGCGCAACAAGCTTTTTTCCTCCCTGTCTTCAAACAAATATTCATTGATCTTGCGGGGACTGCCATGTACCAACAGAAGATTCAACCTGTCTTCATTTAGTTGAAATTCTACTTTGATATGCGCCGGCAGCGTTCTCAGGTATTTTCTTTCATCCTCTTTGACTATCGCGTTGGTATATGTGATGGATATTTTACCCATATGTTTTTCCGCATCCGTTTTATAAGCACAGCCACAGTCATTGCTAATTCTGCCAATTCCAAAATCATAGTTACCCGCAATGGTCGGTATATTTCTTTTTCGGATCTCATTGATCACTTCGTTTGGCCAGGTATTATAACCAACCAGGTCGCCCAGGCAATACATAGCATCAGGCGACCTGATAACAACATCTTTAAAGAATCCTTCCAGTGCCGGGAGATTGGCGTGTATATCGGAGAATAATGCGATTCTCATTCTATTAGTATTTAAGCGATTTTAGATGTTGTGTAATATTTTTTGCGCAGCCAGAAAGCTACATTCACCAATGCAATAAGTGCAGGCACTTCTACCAATGGCCCGATGACGCCTGCAAAAGCCTGCCCGCTATTGATGCCAAACACTCCGATGGCAACGGCGATCGCCAATTCGAAATTGTTGCCCGCTGCTGTAAAAGCTATTGATGCATTCGTGGAATAATCAGCACCCATTTTTTTGCCGATAAAAAGCTGGCTAAAAACATAATAGCAAAGTAAATGACCAAAGGAATGGCGATTCTTATCACATCCATCGGTATCTGCACGATCAATTCCCCTTTTAAACTAAACATCACCACGATAGTGAAGAGTAGTGCGATCAAAGTAATGGGTGAAACAAAAGGAATGAACTTTGACTGGTACCATTCTTCACCTTTCGCTTTTAATAATAAGTATCTCGTTAAGAACCCAGCTAAAAAAGGAACACCCAAATAGATGGCCACGCTTTCTGCTATCTGGCCGATAGTGATATCGACTTCAGAGCCTGAAATACCGAATAATGGCGGAAGAACGGTTACAAATATATAGGCGTAAACACTGTAGAGCAATACCTGGAAGATGCTGTTCAAAGCAACAAGACCTGCCGCATATTCCCGGCTTCCTTCGGCCAGCTCGTTCCACACAATCACCATGGCAATGCAACGTGCCAAGCCAATGAGGATTAAGCCTACCATGTATTCAGGATAGTCGTGTAAAAAAGTAATGGCTAGTATGAACATGAGTATCGGTCCGATTAACCAATTGAGCAGTAAAGAGACTCCCAGTACCCTCGTATTCGCGAATACTTCTTTTAGTTTATCATATTTTACCCTAGTAAAGGGCGGATACATCATTAGTATCAAACCAATAGCAAGCGGAATATTGGTAGTACCAGATGAAAAGGAATTGATAAAACCTGCAGAAGTCGGAATAAAATACCCGATGGCTATTCCAATGAGCATGGCGAGAACTATCCAGAGTGTAAGATATCGATCAAGGAAACCCAGTTTTTTTCTTTCGTGCGCCGGGGCACATTGATTAACACTCACGATAGCTGATCTTTTACGAATTGTTTCGAATAGTCTTTGATCATCTCCCGTACCCGCCGAAACTCTTTATTGATTTCTTCATCAGTGCCGGTTGCTTTGGCAGGATCAGGGAAATTTTGATGAAATTTTTTGGCGGGGGAAGGAAACACGGGGCACCTTTCTTTCGCATTATCGCAAACTGTAATCAAATAATCGAAGTTAATATCCCTGTACTCATTGATATGGTTGGAAGTGTGCCCGGAGATATCGATACCATCCTCTTTCATTATCGAAATCGCTTTAGGATTTACCCCATGGGTTTCCACACCTGCACTGAAAATATTTGCCCTGCCTTTGGCAAAATGTCTTAAATAACCTTCGGCTATCTGGCTGCGGCAGCTATTGCCGGTACACAATACCAGGATTTTATTCATATAAAAGAATATAGGTTGAACGATTAGTTTTAATCACAGCAACCCGGCGCACAGCATGCAGCCTTTTCCTGTAATGGTTTTTCGGCATAAACAGTTACACTGAAAATACCTGCTGTCCCGGCTTTGAATTCGTCTAATTCAGATTGATCCAGGTAATTTTTCAAAATATCATCCGGGATAACGATCGCTTTTTCCTTTTGAACCGTAATATTTGTAAAACCATTTTGTTTTATTAATTCCAGGTACTCTTCTTTCTGGATCGCTCCTGATACACAACCCGCATACATCTCAGCGTCATGTTGTAAAGCTTTTGGTAAATCACCTACCAATACAATATCAGAAATACTAAAATGCCCGCCGGGTTTCAATACACGATATATTTCCTTTATCACAGCATCTTTGTTGGGTACAAGATTTAGTACGCAATTGCTTACTACCACATCTGCGATGTTGTCACTGGCTGGCATATTTTCAATATCACCTTGCCTGAATTCGACGTTACTGAAACCCAATTTTTCAGCATTGACCCTTGCTTTATTGACCATGGCAGGAGTAAAGTCAATTCCAATCACTTTGCCGGTTTCTCCTGTTTCATTACGGGCAATAAACGCATCGTTGCCGGCACCGGAGCCGAGGTCAATTACAGTATCGCCTTTTTTAATCCTGGCGAATTGAGTAGGTAGGCCACATCCTAAACCAAGATCCGCATCAGGATTGTACCCTTTCAGATGGGTATAATCGTCCGTCATGATATTATACACCTCGGTACTACAACCCCCCGCCCCACAGCAAGAAGATTGATTAGC
>JANOCH010000160.1:0-7735 GCA_031412015.1 Chitinophagaceae bacterium | reverse complement strand
CTATTGACGGCCATTTTTTATGATCGATACCTGAACGGTTTCTGCTTTAACTTCATTATATGAAAGTTCTGATCACCGGTGCCAATGGATTTCTTGGCTATTATCTTACGGAAAAATTGTTGTCAAAGGATCATGTAGTTATCGCCACGGGTAAAGGCGATGGTCGTCTTCCTTTTCAACAGGGAACTAATTTTTTTTATGAGTCAATGGACTTTACTGATCCTTATGCGGTACATGATGTATTTGAAAAACATCAGCCTCAAATAGTGGTACACGGGGGAGCGATCAGTAAACCGGATGATTGCGAATTGAATCAATGGCAGGCTTACCTGGTAAATGTAGAAGGAACCGTGACGACATTGGTAAATGCCGCGGAGCAAAAAAGTTTCTTCCTTTTTGTTTCTACCGATTTCGTTTTTGATGGAGAAACCGGGATGTACAAGGAGGATGATAAAACGGAACCAGTCAATTATTATGGTAAAACAAAACTGGAAGCAGAAGAGCTTGTAAAAGATTATGAGCATGGATGGTCCATCGTTCGTACCGTGATGGTGTATGGTAAGCCTATTTTAAGCCGGGCCAACATATTAAGTATTGTAAAAGAAAAACTGGAGAAAGGAGAAAGATATAATGTAGTGGATGACCAGGTGAGAACACCTACTTATGTGGAGGATCTTGCAACGGGTATTGTTCAGATCATCGAAAAGAAAGCAACCGGCGTTTATCATTTATCAGGTAAAGATGTTATGACGCCTTATGAGATGGCCTGCAAAGCAGCCGACTACCTGCAGCTCGACAAGTCACTAATAAACCGGGTAACGGCCGCTGATTTTTCACAGGCTGCCAGGAGACCTGAAAAGACCGGCTTAAATATTACTAAAGCCAGGACCGAGTTGGGATTCGAACCCGTTTCATTTGAAGAGGGTTTGAAAAAAATGTTCTCGTGAAAGATCAATGAGACTTTTCAAAAAGTTTTTCCCCGGCGAATATTGCTACGGGAAGATCGTTTTCTTTTGGCGGAATTGGACAATTGTATTTGTCACTTACATAGGCGCAGTAAGGGTTATATGCTTTATTGAAATCTATCAATATTTTATTGTCGATAATATCACCGATGACAAGGTCTATATAACGACCACCACCGTAGGTTTCTTCTCCCGAAGTAAGATCGGTGAAAGGAAGAAAAAGCTGATCTTTATATTCATCAGAGTTAAAAAGATTTTGCGACTGGTAGATATTCATTCTGACCGTCGTGTCATTGATCACTAAACGTAGAACCCCATATACCCTGAATATTTTCCTCATGGTTCCTGATGTTTCCATGCTGAACCATTTGCTGTCATTCTTCTTTTCAAACAGGGCGGTTATCTTGTATTTTTCATCGACGGGAAAAAAGCGCATCAGTTCTTTGTCGGCGCCTGTCACCACTTCGTGGTTTTGTACATAGGTGGCCTGGTAGCTGGCCATGGAATCTTTATAGTAATCCTGGCCATATCCACAAGTTATTGCCAGAACCAATAAGCCGGTAAATAACTTTTTCATACTCCGAAAATACGGAATAGCCGCAGGAACTTATAAACGGGACAGGTTTTTTACAGTAATATGAGCAGGTGCTTCTGAGGATGACAGGCAGGAAGCTTGTGTATCGTTGTATAAAAACTTTATCCTGGTGCCGGGGTTTGAAAAAGAAGAAGAAAGCCGGATGAAGACCGCGTTGCTGCAATCATAACAAGCAGCACAGGACAATAACACCGATGGTCTTAAGAAAGGCTGTTTGGAAAAATCGGGGTTTTGAATGGCCACAAGGTACGAGTCGGCAAAACACCCGCTTTTCTCAATGACAGTGCCGGTAGCTATACCGTCATTGTCCTTTTTACAGGAAAGAAAAAAAATTAATAGCAGGCTAATCAGTAGATAGCGCATTTTTCAGTTTTGCCGGCTGACAAGGAAATCCTTGTTTCCGTTGCACTATCAATGCATAAGTAATGGCAAATGCACTTCGGCCATCATGCACCTGGCGCTTCCGCCACCATTGGTTTCAATGGTGGTGAGTGGCGAGTGTATGATGCCATTATACCTTTTCAATTCCTGCAACTGTTCGGTAGTAAGCGACTCATAAGCCTGGCTTGACATCACCAGTAATTTTTCGCCGTTTTTATTTTCTACCTGTAGCATATTTCCGGCAAAATGGTTCATCTGGTGCAGGGTGATAGCTATCATCTTTTTGTGGCTGTTGATGATGGTATCGGCAACGAGTTTATGCTGGTCGGGATCTGCAATACTTTCCAGGCAGATCACCACATACTTGTCCGCTACACACATCAAAACATTAGTGTGATAAATGGCTTGCCCGTTTCCATCTGTAGCAGCAAACACGACCGGTGTATAGTGCATTTGCCGGCAAAATTCGGCCAGTACTTCTTCGTCGGTCCTCGGTGATATACAGGCATAAGCGATCCTGTTGTCCCTGTCCAATACCATACTGCCCGTTCCTTCCAGGAAAATATCTTTCTCCTCAAAATTGCTCAGGTCAATTTTCTTTTTGACGGCAAACTTCTCCATGATCTTTTCCAGCACATGGTCCTTTCTTTCCGCCCTCCTGTTCTCCGCATACATAGGGTAGAGCAGGACGGTTCCGTCGTGATGAAAGGATACCCAGTTGTTCGGGAAAATAGAGTCAGGTGTGTGTGGAACCGCCGTGTCTTCCACCACGGTAACATCCACGCCATTGTTTTGCAAAACCGTTACAAAATCATCAAATTCCTGTTGTGCTTTTTGTTGCACATTGGCTTCATTGCTTTGTACCTGGAAAGCATTATTAACCGCCGTTTCAGCATTGTAGCCAAAACTTACGGGTCGTATCATCAGTATATGTGAAGTAGTCTGCATATTTCGAAGTTTGAAGCCTGAGGTCTGATGTGAGAAGTCGGAGGGCGGAAACACCGGCAGTCAGAAAGAACGCTCAAAATGAAGACAGATTCTTTCGGACCCGATAGCTATCGGGTTTTGGACTCCAGTCTTACAACTCATCTCTCAGCAACGGCATACTCATACAATGAAAACCTCCCCTGGCTCTTGACAACTCCGCCGATGGCATAGTGATCAGTGTATTTTCCATCTCCTCCGTTTTAATTTCGCCGCTTTCCAGTTTTTGAACCAGCTCATGCGCATGAATGATGGAAAACCCCGCTTCCTTGAAAGCCTCCATCGTTTTATCATTACGGTCATACCCTAACACCACACCCTCCTTCAGTGCCAGCAGGTTGCAGGAATCCGTCCATTGCTCCCTTGCATCGTAAGGGAATTCGTTATTACCAGAATAGATGAATTTTACTTTTTCTTCGCTTTTTAGATCGTTCTTGCTGATATCGATCAGCAGTTCTTCGAGATTGTCAAAATAAACCGGTTCTGAAGGATCTTTTTTCCTGAACTGGGTGATCTTGATCTTATCATCTTTCTTATTGCCTTCCAATACTCTTTGTACAGGATCTGCATCTTCCATCTTGATAGTTTTTTTAGAAAAGGCGCCCAGCAATACCCATACATTTCTTTTCACCTGGGTGAATACGGTATCTATGTGCATGTAATCCCTTTTCTTAGGTATCTTGACTATCGTGATCTTTTTTACGAGGCCTTTTTCAAACAATACTTTAATACATTGGTGGGCAGCTTCCATCGTTGTTCTCTCGCTGATGCCAACCAGTAAATGGTCTTTGGTGACTACCATGATATCACCTCCTTCCAGGGTTACTTTTTTATCATCGCCATCTTTCGGCAACAGGAAATGATGAGAGGTATTGGGCAATTCAATGATGTTGTCGCGATAGTCGGCAAACAGAGGATGATTATAAAAAATATACTTGGCTAGCAGCGCCTCTCTTGTTCTTGCTTTTTTTGCAGGCTTATTCAGCAGGATATGATCATTGATAACAATACCGATATCACGGGTAAAAATAAAATTAGGAATGGGAGGGAAGAGCATTTCTTTTTCATCGGTGGTGCCGCTGATGAATACCTTGGATAGCGTTTTGCCATCCATGGAGACCATTTTTTCCTGTAGTTCGTAGGAGCAATTTTCAATGGCACAAACAGAAGCCACCAACTTTAATTTTATTTCATGATCTTCCAGTATCTCGCTCAGTAGCCACTGCAGTTCGATGACTTTCTCTGACTTAAAAAATTCATCATAATCAGGCTTATAAAAATCAAAATTATTGGCGCTGTCATCAATTTCTTTAAGTCTTCCTTTTATCTTACCCGGGTCAAGAAAATAAAGAAGGAGTTTGGTATAGTAGTCGTATTCTTTGCGGCGAATGGTTTCCAGGTGTACAATGTCTTCAAATAACCAGTCTTGTGCCTTGGAGGGTACTACTTTCCCTAAGCCGCTGTCCGGGCTGTGAACCAATAGTCGCCGGAGCGTACCTACTTCAGATGTAACCGTTATTTTATTACTGTTCTTTGCCATATCACCATTTTTAAAAATCGCAGAAGTCTTTGGTTCGCTTTTTACAGTGAACCGTATGCAGCTATATCGGTCAGGGATATAAAAAAAAGCCGGAGTATTCGGCAAATCTGTTCATGCGGCTAACATAGCAATTGAAACGCATAGAACCTGCAATTGTTTATTAAAGATAGCTTAAAGCTCAGTAAATCATATTACAAAAGCTTAATCCTCTTACCAGGGGTTTAACCCGTATGAATATCAGCTCCGCCCGCAACTACTGATGCGCTGCCAGGATAGGCACCGAGCTTCTGAATGCCAGTTTTTTGGTATGACTGTGGCTGAAAATACTATTGATGAATGAATGATTTTTGGGAATAACAATGAGGAGATCAATATTTTTATCAGTGGAAAACTGTTCGATCGCCTCGTAAAAATCATTCATGCCAATAAAATAAAATTCAGGGTTGTATACCGCAAACATTTTTTGCATCTTCCCCCTTTCGGTAAGATACTCCTGGGTCAGCGAAACATAGTGTTCATTGTCTACGTTTACAATGTGCAGCTTGGAACTGAATATGTCCAATACGGTTTTAATAGCCAGTTCCGGCGTTGTGCCGTCAACATCTTTAAAATCCGATGTCAGTGCGATATTAGTGATACCATTATACTTGGCTGTTTGCGGAATGATCATAACCGGGCAAACATTTTGCTCAGCCATTTTAACCGTGTTGCTTCCAATAAATAACTGGCGCCATTCATCTTTTTCCGATATCCCCATTATGATCAGTTCGGCTGTTTTTTGATAGGCCAGCCTTCCGAGGTTATCGATAAGATCGGTACCAAGCTCTTTGATGGTTTCAATATTCGCCACCCCTTTTTGTTCCAGCTCGGCTTTTAAGCTTTCAAGGTATTGAGTGGCCGTCAGCGACTCTTCTTCGTCTTTGAACATATTATACAGTATGACACGGGTATTAGCCTTGCCACTCAGCATAGCAGCCGCATACCGGGCCGCATTCAGTGATGTTTCCGAAAAATCCACAGGAATGATAAAATCTTTCATACTAGTTTTGATTAAAGAAGCAAAGAAAAAGAAAAGAACGCAAAGTTGGTTAAATTACAATTTCAGCGATTTCTGTCTACATTGGTAAAATACCGGGAAAAGGGCGGTTTTCGAAATATATTCGGCAAATCACCCTGGCCCGTTCCGCGGAAAGATATTAGGTTTGTAGAAATAGCTTATAGTTTTGTAAAATGAATTTAAAGGAAATAGCCGGTAACTCGTCCTCGTCAGCATTAGACCACTGGTTTAGCTCAGACGCCCAGTTTCACAAGCTATATCCCGATTCTAGACAACTGTTATCACGAAACCACTGGACAGCTTTAAGTGTCGCCAGGAAAGCCGCCAACTTCCTGGCGGTACAGACAGGAGCCAGGATACTGGATATTGGCAGCGGGATCGGTAAATTTTGCCTTGCGGCGGCTTATTACAGACCCGGCGCCCTGTATTTTGGGGTGGAACAACGCAAAGACCTTGTTGAAAATTCTGAAACTGCACGGGCCAGGTTAGGTTTGAATAATGTAACTTTCATAAACAGAAATTTTACGGAGATTGATTTTGGGAATTACGACCACTTTTATTTTTATAATGCCTTTTATGAAAATGTTGCCAGTGAAGAAAAAATAGATGAAAATATCCCTTACTCGGCTGAACTGTACAATTATTATAATTATTACTTATACAAACAGCTGGAAAAAATGCCATCGGGAACAAGAGTAGCGACATTTTATGGCACGGAGGATATCATGCCGCCGGGATACCATATAGGAGGCAGTGAACTGGACGATCTCTTAAAATATTGGGTGAAGGAATAGCGTGAGGATCTTTTAACAAGCCACCAAATCCACCATCATATGGCCAGAACACTTGACGACTACCGCCGCAAACTCATTAATAAGATATTACTTTCCACATCCCCCGATGAGGTCAGGCGTTTTATTAATACAGCGATAAGGAGCCTGATAGATCACAAAGTGCATGGGTATATTATCGTAAGGTTTATCGACAAAACACTTTACGACCTGGAGGAATTTAACCCGATCAACAAGGAAGAACAACAATGGAGTAATATTATCATGGCCAAAGATCACTTCACACAATTCCGGAGAAAATTTGAAAGCTCTGCTATCTCGTAATAAAAAAGCTGCCTTAAAAAGCAGCTTTTTTTTATAATAGACGAACGGTTAGTCGTTCTCTTTTTTGCCAAATAGTTTTTTCAAAAATCCTTTTTTCTTTTTAGGTTCTTCAGCAGGAGCGCCGATCGGTTTATTATCTACTTTTTTTTTATCGGGGCCATTCTTGTCCGTTGAGTCTTTTTTAGCTGGCTTAGTTTCTTCATCCAATACAGGCTTTGATTCGGGGCCGATATAATCATTGCTGATATTATAGTCGTCTTCTGTGCCTACTCCCTGGTCTTCACCTTCACCGGCGGGATTAGGATCTATTTCAATCGGTATAAAATCGGCGCTGTTGATCTGGTTATCAAAATCAGCAGGTTGAACAAATCTCGCGTCCTTTTCAATTCCCAATGTTTTATCGGCATATACCTTTTTGAAAAAAGCTTCCCAGATAGGCCTGGCTACAGAGCCCCCGAAGTAGGCTGAACTCTCAAGTGTAATAAAACGATCATCGCAACCAACCCAGGCGCCACCCAGTAATTGCGGCGTATAACCCATAAACCAAAAATCGGCGTTTGAATTGGTAGTCCCGGTTTTGCCACCCATCTCTGCGGCGCCCAGCCTTGACCTTAAGCCAGCAGCCGTTCCCTTATCAACCGTTCCCTGCATCATGCGGGTCATATTGTAAGCTGTAATCTCACTGACAGCTTCCTTACGGTTTACGCTATAATCAAAACGTTTGATAACATTGCCATTCCTGTCTTCAATGCGACTGATATAATAGGGTTTGGTAGAAAAACCACGGCCTGCAAAAATGGAATAGCCCCAAAGCATTTCAAACAAAGAAAGATCGCAGGAACCTAAGGCAATAGAAGGGTAGGCTTCTACTTTGGTGGGAATATTAATACGGGCCAGGAAATCCGCGAATTGTTGAGCGCCGACCTGTTTCATGATGTAGGCCGTCGCGCAGTTTTTTGACCAGGCAAGGGCAGAAGCCATGGTCATCGTTCTTCCCGTACAGCTTTTAGTAGTAGCAGGAACCAATTGGTTATTCCCAAAATTTTGTTGCTGGTCTATCACTTCTGTTTCGGGAGTAAAACCTCTTTCTTCAATGGC
>JANOCH010000159.1:0-1797 GCA_031412015.1 Chitinophagaceae bacterium | reverse complement strand
GAGCAATAATTTTAATGATGTTGCAGATCAGCAGGATCTTCACTTTCCAATCCTGATTCAAAGGGGAAATTGCGATTAACCGGTGGCAAATAATAAACACTGGGTTTGGTACCCAGGTCTTCCATCAGTCTATACCCGGATTTGTCTTTTATTAAATCACTGAAGCGAAATGTTTCGGCGCCATTTGTTACAGAGTCTTCCTTCATATCGCCAAACATAAACACACCATTGGGACAGGCGGAAACACAGTGTGGCAATTCACCCTTTCTTGCCATATCGGGGCAAAAATCACATTTACTTACCGTACCTATTTTTTGTGGCATACTGGTTTCGCAAGAATAAGGTTGTGCCGCTACGGCCTCATCGAGAATAGGTTCCTGCCAATTAAACACCCTGGTAGAATAAGGACAAGCCGCCATACAAAAACGACATCCGATGCAACGGTTGCTATCGATCAATACAATTCCATCCTGTCGTTTGAAAGTAGCATCGACCGGGCAAACCTTAACGCAAGGAGGTTCATCGCAATGCATGCAGGTAGTGGGCTGCCAGTATGGAGCGGTTTGATCCGCATCCTGCATGGAAAGTACTTTTATCCAATTTTGCCCGGGATTCAACTGGTGGGCATGATTGCAGGCTGTCTTACAGGCTCCCACATTTTTGCACCTCGAAAGATCAATGACCATGACAAATTTCTTGCCTTCGATCCCTTTCCGTTCTTCGCTATTTGAAACATGCGGAAGATCAGGAACTGGTTTTAAAAATGCCTTATCAATTTCAATGACCTCACCATCCACCGACAACAATTTTACTTTCTCGCCGGAAGCTTGTACACCATCACCCGCATACCCTTCAAATGGATTTTTTTTGGCATTACACCCTGCAGCAGCCAAAGCAGTTGCCAACCCGGCAACCAGGAAATCTCTTCTCGAACTATCATTATTTTCCATCACGGGAATTATTTAGGTGAGCAGTGGCTTATGATTTTTTGACAAAGGATTTAAGCTCGTCATCCGTAATCTTCTTTCTTTGACCACTCAATCTATCTTCGTCTATTTCTACCAGCGTTCCGTCCTGGGTAAGCATTTTTATTGTTTTTTTCTTTGGGTCGGGATCACAGCTTACGATTGCTTTTTTGCGCCCGATACCCAGCCCGATGGCGGAAAGCAGGGACACAATACCAAGTCCTGCTACAAACTTTCTGCGGGACGGTTTTGTCTTTTCGTTTTCCATAATTAAATGCTGGTTGTGTGGTTGCTGGTTAAATCAGGTAAACACAGGTCGTACCATCTTCCCGCCTGTTACTTTCATGTCACCAGGCATCTGCAGTATACCTATTTCTTAAGAGTTCTCATAAAATTCACAATGGTCCATCTTTCATCAGCATCAGGTATTTTCTTTTTAAAATTGGGCATGTCATCACGGCCTTCTGATGTTTTATAAAAAAGTGCGCCGTCAGTTTGAGCATGGAAATCCGCCTTAGAAAAATCACCGGGTTCCGTTTTTAATTGGGCAGCTTTGTTGCCATCTCCTAAACCCTTTGTTCCATGGCAGGATTTACAATGAGTGGCGTACAATGCTTTTCCCTCAGAAATAGAAGCCGCATCAGCGGCAACAGGGTTTTTCATGTTTTTATAATTATCAGGAACCGGCCAGGGTTTTTTCTGAAATAAACCAAACCCGGAACCTAAACTTATGAAGAACATTCCGGCGAATACAAGTACAACTGGTTTTACTATCCTCTTTTCCATATTATTTAAATTAAATTTTTTGAGATGTTATATTCTTCGGGATCGA
>JANOCH010000158.1:0-2053 GCA_031412015.1 Chitinophagaceae bacterium | reverse complement strand
AATTCTTTTTATAGTCAGCCAAAAACCTTTGAATACACCATACTTATTAAAAGCTTCCAGAGCATAATGTGAACAGGTTGGGGTGTACCTGCATTTTGGCCCTATCCATGGTGAAATAACCAACTGGTAAATTTTTATCAGTAAAATAAAAGGAAGGCTCAATATGTGGAGAAGCGATTTCATTTTTTAGGATCACTGATAGTAAGAAGTTTTGTAATAATTTTTTTTATGCTGGTACAAACTTCGTCGTAAGCCGGAAGTTCTTTGCCGGTGTATATAAAAAAAACATCCAGTTTTCGATTTTGTTCTTTTAGTAAATTACCGAGATCATTCTTTTGTAAACGCCAGGCTTCTTTGATCAACCTTTTTATTCTATTGCGATCAACCGCCGTTTTAAAATTACGGCTGCTGGCGCCAAAACCGGCTTGCAGGGATTGGTTGATGGATGCCGGATCATTTTGAAAAGAATAAAATATTCTGAAGGTTGAGATAGAAAAACGCTGCCCCTCGTTGAACAGGTGCTCAATTTGCTTCCGGCTTTTTAGCCTTTCATTTTTTCCAAGTGTGAATTGTTTGGCCACGGCGTCGACTTTGCTCAGTACACGAATTGACACGAAATTTTATATGGGCAATAAAAATAGCCCCGAATTATTGGGGCTAGAATTATTTGAATGACCTCCGGAAGCCTCCTGAGCTTGTTGAAGGATCAGGGGTTTGGGGTTTCTTTTCTTACTTCAATTTTTTCTCATCAGAAACACTCAGTTTCTTACGGCCTTTAGCACGGCGGCTTGCCAATACTTTGCGACCATTAGCCGTTGCCATACGTTTACGAAAACCGTGAACAGTTTTGCGGCGCTTACGATGAGGTTGGAATGTACGTTTCATAATTATTTTTTCTTTTTCACTTGTTTTGAAATATAGACCGGGAGAACGGCCTGGTTTTCAATGCCTGTTCCGCCCTAAAGCGGAATTCACCAGCAGGTCACCACACCCGCTGTTTGTGAAAGGACGGCAAAGGTAGGGGAATGAATGGAGAAGTCAGAGTTCGACAGGAGGAAAATTTAAGGCCCACGTGTATTCCGTTGATAAGCAATGATTTTTTAGCCAAGGCCGACATGTTTCGACTGAACGGACTCGCCAAAAAAAATGGTGGCGTGGTTGTCAAAATCCTCGGTCGAATCGGTGGTGTAAAATACCCGTCCGCCATTTTTACTGCATTTGGTTTCCATCTCCGGATGACGATCCAGGTATTCCTGCAGGCTTTCCGCGACTATCTCTCCCTGTGAGACCAACTTTACCCCAATCGGCAAGTATTCCTGTATCTTTTCTTTGAGCAATGGATAATGGGTGCAGGCGAGTAACATCACATCAATATCCTCCCCTTTTTCAAAAATGCTTTTGATGTTCTTTTTGACAAAATAATCGGCCCCGTGATTTTGGTGTTCATTATTTTCTACCAGCGGAACCCAAAGCGGACATGCTTCCTGGTAAACTTTGATGCCCGGAAAAAACTTAGCGATCTCAACCGGGTAGGAATTAGAGGCTACGGTACCATTGGTAGCTAATATGCCTACACTTTTTGTTTCTGAAAAGCTCCCGATTATTTCGGTAGTGGGTCTTATCACGCCCAACACTCGTTTCGCCGGATCAATTTTTGGCAGATCATTTTGTTGGATGGTTCGCAATGCTTTCGCCGACGCGGTATTGCAACCCAGTATCACCAACGAACAACCCTGGTCGAAAAACCATTGCACACATTGAAGGGTGTAATGGTAGACGGTTTCAAAAGATCGGTTACCATAAGGCGCCCGGGCATTGTCGCCGAGATAGATATAGTCGTATTGCGGAAGTTTATCAATGATCTCTTTCAACACCGTCAGCCCTCCATACCCGGAATCAAAAACGCCAATGGGATTTGCTTTTTGCATTCTACAAAAGTAAGAACAGCTTAAACAATCTATTCGTATTTATTCATGGATCAGTTGGAACATAAAAAAACCGCATCGCTATAGGCGACACGGTTTTCAATTATTTTGATATTGATTATTTGCCT
>JANOCH010000157.1:0-18017 GCA_031412015.1 Chitinophagaceae bacterium | reverse complement strand
TGTGGCTATTTTATATAGCTCTTCAAACGTAATCGTTTTTTCGCCCCGCATCCGTCGATAAGCACTGTCGGTACTTATTTCCAGTAATGCAGCTATCTCATCGGCAACCGATGCATCGGTTGTCAGCCTGCTTTTAATAACCTGAAACAATTGTTGCTGTATTTTACTTTCACTCATATTGGTCTGTTATGATCAAAGATGCTTTTTACGTTCGGTGATTTTGTTTAGCATGATGCTAAAAAAAATATTACGCTGTTTCTCACTGGTCTCGCTCAGGATGGTTGACCTCTTCATCAGTTTCTGCAGATCGCCATAACAGTGATTACAAAAAGCTTCGTCCCTTGTCGAGAGGTAATGCAGGGCGTCGTAATTAAGCATGACTGTTTTTACATTATCTGTAATGACAACAATCGTATTATCGCCCAACACTACACGATTGAAAAAAAAGGTAAAATTGTTTTTTTTCATTTCGTGGTTTTCGTCCGGCATAAACTTGCCGCCATACTCTACCTGGTTTTTTAGATGAATAAATGTTTCCTCCAATGATTCATAGATCATTTTAATGTCGGCAGCTGATGAAAAATAGCCTGAATCTTTATAAAATTCAATTTGTGAAATAGCGGCATTGACGCATTCTGTATTCCATATTTCGGTTGACGGGACATTATTGTAGGCCCTTGCCAGCTCCTGGCTTAATGAAATGATCTCGGGCGAAACGCAATTGATATCAAACTCTCTTTTGCTGAAATCAGGATGTTGGAGAATGGTATTCATCCAAAAAAAATACCTGAAAGCGATAAGGGGTTTAAAATAAAAATTATGAAAAAAGGGCATATCCTTGGTACGGTAGATAATCTCTTTATGAATGAAACTGCCAGTGTACTGGAGCTGTTTCAAAATGTCCTTCAGGTACTGTTCATAGCTATAATCATGGGAATTGACCCGAACATTTTGAAAAAGGGTTGAACCTCCCTGTACATTCAATATATGATCCAACGATAATTTAAAATAATTGCAAAGCCCTCTGGCCTCGTCTAATACAATAGGTGTTTCACCCCTGATCCGGCGATAGGCGCTGTCACTGCTTATATGAAGAATTTCGGCCACTGAATCTACTACGGAGATATGGGGAGGCAAAAGTTCCTTAATCCGCTGGAAAAGAAATTCCTGTGATTGGTAGTTTGACATGGCTGGTTGGTAAAAATTGGTGGCCAGTTCGCAAAACTGGGAGCCTTTCCAGTAAGTTATACCAATTTCTCAGAAGCAGCAAATACCACGAACCGGGTAGTTGCAAAAATTGCAAATCGGGGAAAAGTTAGAGCAAAATTCAATTATATACCCGCTTTGTGGTATAGTAATTTGGCAGTACAAAAGCAAACAACATGAAACCGATAACCATCAAACAGGAAATTATGCTCTTTACAGGGAGTACCTTTTCCAACCGCGAATTCAGCAAGCCGGGTAAGCACAATAACACCCGGGAAACTGGTGCTGCCCGGGATGAATTAGAAAGAGCTTGTTGGGCAGGAATGATTTTTGAAATCCTTCCCGAGCTTGCCATAAACCCTTTTCCGAGCTATAAGATGCATATATGGAATATCCAGTCCGCAGAACACTGTTTACTGATAAGCCAGGGAACAGACCCGTATCCGGTGGAGGCAGTTCATTCTATCGATCCGCCGTATTTTTTAACCGTAACAAATTTCAATTAACCGGCGCTTTATTAGTTCCGCCATCTGCCTGCCGAAAGCTTTTTATTACTACCAATGCCTTATTGCTGTATTTCATTTCAGGCCCTCGTTAACTGACCATCAGAAACTTTCCGAGAAGTTTTCTGCATAACCGAAAACTATAAGATCAAGCAAACCAGACAATATTTCTGATAAAAGAATATTGCCCAGTCATTCCATTAACCAATAAACAATTTTTATGATTCCCACCATCCTTTACTTTTTGCTACGCCGCTACAAGCGTATCAATCCTGAAAAAGCAGAAAGACTTACCCTTATAATGCAAAAAGCAAGCAGGATATTACTGCTCTTTATCCTGCTTGTTCTTATAGGCTATTTTGCCCTGCCACAGGATATACACTTGCAGTACACTATCAAACGAAAGGGTAGCGAGGTTGGTATTATATTTTTCTCGCAACAGCTTTCGGGCAATAAGCGGGTTCTCAAAATTGAATCGAAGATCAAGACCCGGATTCTCTTTCTTTTCACCGCGCTGGGGCAGGAGGAATCGGTATTTGAAAACGGCGTCCTGGTCCGGTCATCCATATACCAAAAATTAAATGGTAACGAACGGGTCAATAAGAAAACACAGCTTATTGGAAGCAACTATGTCGTTACAAAAGGAAAAGAATCAGAAACGATCAATGGTTACCCGATCTCTTACAATATGATTTGCCTTTATGCAAGGGAACCTGTCAGTATCGCAAAAGTGTATTCCGACGCTTTTCAGCGATTCCTGGATATTCAAACACTGGGTGATCATTACTATAAGATCGTTTTCCCGGACGGTAATTACAATGAATACCATTATAGTAATGGTTTATGCACCAAAGTTGAAGTGCATCACCGTCTCTACCGCTCATCTTTTGAACTAAAAACTAATTAAAATGGGACCACAAGATCAAATACATGTTCTAGCCATCTGCTATGCCATGCTTTTTCTGCTTTGCCTCTGGGCATGGAAAATGAAAAGCGAGAACCTTGTATCACAAAAGGTATTGAATGGGAACTGGATATTGCTGCATGTTCGCCACGCCGGTGGAGTATTTATTATGGCAGCATTACCGCTACTGTTCTTACCGGTCGTTCCTGGCAGTGTTTTTTTATGGCCTGGCTCTGTTGATCATATAAAAACGCTGGCCCTGGTAACAGCGGCGTTGTTACTATTAATACTGGTAATAAAAAACCGGGAAGACTTATGTAAAGAAAAATCCGTCAGCCAGAGAGGCTCGTCATTTCATGCAGTGCTCCATATCGTATTACGATCTTTCTTTCTTGTAAGCTATGAATGGTTTTTCCGTGGCTGCATACTTTTCAGTTGCATTGATCTGTTCGGTATTACACCGGCTATAATTATAAACCTGGTTTTGTATGCACTCATCCATTCATTTAATGGTAAAAAGGAAATGTACGGCTCCGTTCCTTTTGGGTTGATGCTTTGTTTATTCACGATTTGGTATCAATCGGTCTGGCCGGCTATCCTTCTTCATTTGCTGTTATCATCTTCACATGAATCTTATATTCTATCACCTTTTTTATGTAAAAAATCAAAACCTGTTTTATGAAAGTTTTAGTAACCGGTGCAACAGGCTACGTGGGCCACAATCTTGCACTTACGCTTGCCCAACAAGGAAACGAAGTAAATATATTAGTACGTAATCCCTCCTCTGTTTTTATTCCAGGGCATCGCCATATTCATGTTTTTACCGGCGACATTACTGAAAAAGTAAGTATTCTTCCGGCCATGAGAGGTTGCGAAAGGGTATTTCATACCGCAGCCCTGGTGAGGCTCTATGCAAGCAAGCCTTCATCTTTTTATGATATAAATGTCGAAGGTACCCGTCATGTTTTGCAGGTTGCTTTAGATACCGGCGTAAGGAAATTTATTTTTACCAGTACCTGTGGTGTCATTGGCCCTTCGCTAAACAAACCGATGAACGAAACAGACCCGCGAATTGCCGGTTTTAATAATGATTATGATTTGTCAAAATTCATGGCAGAAAGATTAGTAGCTGATTATGCCAAACTGGGGTTGTTCACCGTTATTGCAAGCGTAGCAAAAGTATATGGCCCCGGCGTGGAAACACATCCCTTAAGTGTCAATGAAATCATCCGGCGTTTTATCCAGGGCAAAGTTTCTTTCTGTCCAAGTCCCGGCGATCTCGTTTCCAACTATGTATTTATTGACGACCTGGTAAAAGGACATATACAGGCAATAGAAAATGGCAAAAGCGGAGAAAAGTATATACTGGGTGGAGAAAATATTTCTTATGCCAATTTTTTTCAAACACTGCGTACCATTTCAGGTGTAAAGGGAACCTTATTACCTATATCAAAAACCTTCGCCAGGGTATACGGAGGCTGGCATTTTATACAAGCAAAACTCCAGCGTAAGGAACCTTTTTTTACCGCCAGGGGCGTCAACCAGATTTTTTGCAACAAATCATTTGATTGTTCAAAAGCCACTCAGGAATTGGGCTATTCCATAACCCCGTTTGCCAGTGCCCTGGAACAAACCCTTCACTTTTTTAAAAATAAAATGTATGCATAATAATTGTTACACGCTGATCACCGGCGCCAGCGAAGGTTTAGGTAAAGCGCTGGCTATTGAGTGTGCGGGAAGAAATATGAATCTTATATTGGTCGCATTGCCGGGTCCGGAACTGTATTCCCTGGCCAACCTCATAAAAGGCAATTATCCTGTACAGGTCATTTGCATTGGTAAAGATCTGTGCAGGGATGAGAGCTGTATTGAGCTTTACGATGAGGTGACTGCAATGCATTTGCCCGTAAATATGCTGATCAATAATGCCGGCATCGGGAGTACTGTATTATTTGAAGAAGGCAGCCCCGGCTTATATGAAAAACAGATCAGGCTGAATGTACTGGCCACTACATTACTTACACGTCTTTTTTTAAAGACGCTTCAGGGTAACGGGCATTCCTATATTTTAAATGTGGGAAGCATGGCCTCCTTTTTTTACCTGCCCAAAAAGCAAGTATATGGTGCCACTAAATCATTTATCTATTTTTTATCAAAGAGTTTGAGAAAGGAGCTTAGAAAGAGCAATGTACATGTAAGTGTGTTATGTCCGGGCGGCATGAATACAAACCTGGCTCTTACGCTGATGAACAAAACAGGCAATTGTCTTTCCCGCCTGTCCGTGATGAACCCGGAAGATGTCGTACCAGTTGCCATAGACGGGTTGCTTCGGGGAAAGGAAGTGATCATTCCCGGCAAGTTGAATAAATTTTTTATGCTGCTGGATAAAATTTTGCCGGGACCGATCAAGAGAATTATTACCAACCAGGGAATGAAAAAATTGAATCCGGCAAATCCACTTAGCCGCTACACGACCCCGGTGATGTCGCCGGTTCCGGTGCTCGTTTCTTCCAGGTAAATGCCGCATTTACCAACGACCTTCTATTATTTGAATTAATGCCAAAAAATATTGTTATGAATACGAACTCGTTTATTACTACCTGGAAAGCAAGAAATTTTTCAGAGTTGCAATGCTACGCTGTTTTCCTGTTTTTATTCAGCCCGTTTATTTACGGTACTGTTAAGCTGGAGCAGGACTTTCGTTCTCTTTTCCACTTATTTCTTTTTTTTAGCGGTTTTTTCATCTTTACCTTCCTGGAATACATTGCGCATCGTTTCTGGATGCATGGAAAAGAAGACAAGCATCCCGGGAAGAGCCTTGAACAGCATATGCACCACCACCGGCACCCGACAGAATTGAAAATTACTTCGGCCTTGCGGACCAAATTAGTAGCGGCCAACCTACTGTTAATCTTAGTAGCGGTTGTGCTAAACAATTATTTCACTCTTTTGACGGGTCTTTACACAGGATTTGTTTATTACTGTTTTATGCATGTTTTCCTGCATAAGCCCTGGGCAAAAAAAGTTTTTCCCCGTTTACAGGTTTCACATATTCACCATCATTGTAAATATCCGGATCATTGTTTCAGTACCTGTGTGACCTGGTGGGATAATTTATTTAATACAAGTGTACCTAAAGAGGTTAAAATATCGGACAGGATCGTACAATTCTATTTTGGAAAATCGGGTCATTAAAAAGCGTTGTTTCCAGTACCTTTGCCCGACTTTCGAAAAAGATGAGCAATGAGTATACAACAACTGTCTGAGCAAGAGCAACTGCGTCGTGAAAAACTGGCCGAACTGATCATGATGGGCATTGAGCCCTACCCTGCTCCCTTATTCCCCGTTAATAGCAATTCGATATATATAAAGCAGAACTACAGTGAGGAAAGGAAAGAAGAATTTGCCGATGTGTGCCTGGCCGGCCGCCTGATGAGTGTCAGGGATATGGGCAAGGCCAACTTTGCCGTTATCCAGGATGCCCACGGAAAAATACAATTATATATCCGCCGCGATGACATTTGCCCCGGTGAGGATAAAAGCCTTTATGATATCGTTTGGAAGAAACTAATTGATCTCAGTGATATTATTGGCATCAGGGGTTATGCGTTTATAACAAAGACAGGCGAAACCTCTGTTCATGTTAAAGAGTTGACCATTCTTTCGAAATCTTTAAAGCCCTTGCCGGTAGTGCGGGAGGCTGACGGTGAAGTTTTTGATGCCGTTACCGACCCCGAGTTTCGCTACCGCCAACGTTATGTTGACCTGATCATCAATCCAGCGGTAAAAGAGACATTTATAAAAAGAACGAAACTTATTAATTCTATCCGGGAGTATTTAAATACTCAAGGTGCATTGGAAGTAGATACTCCGGTATTACAAAGTATACCCGGTGGAGCCGCGGCAAGACCGTTTATCACCCATCATAATGCATTGGATGTTCCGTTTTACCTGCGGGTGGCGAATGAGCTCTATTTAAAAAGATTGATCGTGGGTGGTTTTGACTGGGTGTATGAATTCAGCCGCAACTTTCGTAATGAAGGAATGGACCGTACGCATAACCCTGAGTTTACCATTCTTGAGTTTTATACGGCCTATAAAGATTATTACTGGATGATGGAAACAACCGAGCAGTTGCTGGAAAAAGCGGCGATGGATGTTTGCCAGACAACGGAAGTGCCGGTCGGAGATAAGATGATCTCTTTCAAAGCTCCTTTTAAACGTGTCAGCATTTACGATGCCATCAAAGAGCATACGGGTTTTGATGTCAGCCGCATGAATGAAGATCAGATCCGTGGTGTATGCCAGCAGCTGAATATCCATGCTGACAAAACAATGGGCAAAGGAAAATTGATAGACGAGATCTTTGGCGGCAAATGTGAGCATCATTATGTACAACCCACTTTCATTATTGACTATCCTGTTGAAATGAGCCCGCTGACAAAGAAGCACCGCGATAAACAAGGCCTGGTAGAACGCTTTGAATTAATGATCAATGGAAAAGAAATCGCTAATGCTTACAGCGAGTTGAATGATCCTATCGATCAGCGGGAACGTTTTGAAGAGCAGGTGAAATTAATGGAAAGGGGTGACGAAGAAGCGATGTTTATTGATTACGATTTTCTGCGGGCCCTGGAATATGGTATGCCACCTACATCAGGAATTGGCATTGGTATAGACAGGTTATGTATGTTACTCACCAATCAGCCATCTATCCAGGATGTGCTGTTATTTCCGCAAATGCGACCAGAGAAAATACAGGAGCAGGCGCCACAGGTTTAAGCAGGGGGTATAGAAATTTTTTTTCACGCAGAGTGCACAGGGAACGCAGGTAGACGGGCAACTAAAACCTGTTCACTCTTTTGCTCTTTCTCTCTTTTAACTCTTAGCCAATCACTCCCATTTTCTTCATCAAAAAAGAAGCGCTGAGTTTGGTGCATACCCCATCTTTTAGTTTATAATCGAAGATCAGTTCGTCGTTGATGATCTCTGATTCAAAACATTTATTACTGATATAGCCCTGGCTTTCCTGCTCCAGTTTCGAAACGGTCAGATCGTGTGTGGCGATGATGCCACAGGCATGAGCTGTTACTAATTTATGAATGAGACCAACGGTGCCATTATGTTTATCATTACTGTTGGTGCCCCTGAGAATTTCGTCTAATATGACAAAAGTTTTATCTCCGGCCTGCAGTTGAACGATGATGCTATGCAGTCTTTTCAGTTCGGCATAAAAGAAGGATTCACTGTCCTGTAATGAATCAGAGATACGCATACTTACATGTACTTCGTACGGATAGAAATTAAATTGATCAGCGCAAACATTACTCCCGGCTCTCGCCAACACCAGGTTCATACCTAATGTTCGCAGGAATGTGCTTTTACCCGACATATTAGAACCGGTGAGTATCACGAAGCGATGGTCGGCGAAAGAAATGCTGTTATTGATCCTTTTCTCCCTGCGTATAAGCGGGTGCCCCATATTCACGGCTACCAGTGTCTCTGCTTCACTTACCTGTGGCTGACAGAATGTTTCATTATTAAAAGAAAGATTGGCAAAACTATTCAGCGCTTCTGTTTCACCCAGCAACTGCAGCCAGGGCATGATATGCCCTGCATTTTGTTGTTTCCATTTTTCAAGGGCGAAAAGGATATGCACATGAAAAATGAAAAGACCGTTCAATAAAATACTGACGACTAAATTGATGATCGTTTCCAGGTAGTTGAACAGTGAGGCCAGTTTTGCAATAGACTTTGATGCTGGAATATTAGCCGTTTTTAAACCATCCTGCAGACGAAGTAATAATGGTGATTGAAAAGATTGGGTTTCGATCTGCTTTAATTGCCCGGCGAATTGTTGCAATATTTTGGTCACCGAAGTAGAAACGGATAACTGGGCTGATATTTTTTTTGCAAATGCCCCTGCGATGACAAGATTAACAACGAATAAATAATAGAAGGCATTTAGAAAAAAACCTTCCTCGGTGATAAGATAATATGTGAGGGAACCAATAGTTGCTATAGGAAAAAGCATTAAAGCATAATACAGGGCCTTATTCGTAAAACCTGGTTTTACCTTTAACCAGGCTTTTAATTGTTGCAATTCCTTTTCTTTAGTGTCAAGCAAAGAGCCGTGAGCTTGTAAGTGCTGCCGAAAATCCAATTGCTGGCTTAGTTCCTGTATGGCTTCCTGTCTTTCGCGGATGGTTTTTTTATCAGGGTGCAATAAGGCATTTGCAAGGGCATCTTTGCCAAAAGCAGTACTGGTGCGATTGAGATAAGGGAACAAACCGCCTTCACCAAAAATATCGAGGTCATAGGAGTAAGGATGATGCGGGTCGGTATATTCTTTTCCGTCTCCGTATACAGATGGTTGCCCGTTTAAGAAATTGATCTCATTCTGATTTAGTTTAGCTAGTTCTGTAAAAAAAGCCGCCTGGCTTTGAAGCTTGTCATACAGGCGAATAAAGAAAAAGAAAATACCCAGGGATATGATGGTGGAAAAGATAAAATTTCGTTCGCCGGTCTGTATTGATTTATAGCTTAAAAAAATAAACCCGGCAAAGAGTAATAAACGCAAAAGGCTAAACCAACGAAGTTGCTGGTTCAGGGAATTGGCTTTAGCTGTATATTTTGATAAAAGAGCCTGGTAAGTTGATAAGGGCACCTCACCCAAATCCTCTCCGAAGGAGAGGGCTTCGTGCCCTCCGTTTGTTTGTAATTTCATTTATGATCAGCGATTGCGAACTTAAAAACTATAAAACGTATGAATTTTATACCGGGCATTTTTCATGATAGTTCACCAGTTCAATAGGTGAGTGTTCAAATTCATAACCGGCATACACGGTAGCTATTTCATCCAGCACTCCATTTATTTCTTCTACTGTTTTTAAAGTTACCAGCCGGTTGCGATATTCTTTTATATTGGGCAATCCTTTCAGGTAATTAGCATAATGCCGGCGCATTTCATTAATACCTACCACTGGATTTTTCCATTCCACCGATTTTTGAAGGTGTTTACGACATACCGCTACGCGGTCATCAATGGTTGGTACCGGCAGGTGTTCGCCGGTTTTGAAATAATGTTTGATCTCATCGAATATCCAGGGATAACCGATAGCCGCACGACCGATCATGATACCGTCGATACCATAGCGATTTTTGTATTCCAGGGCTTTTTCAGGAGAATCAATATCGCCGTTTCCAAAAATCGGGATGTTGATGCGGGGATTGTTTTTCACTTTGCCGATCAGTGTCCAGTCGGCATGTCCTTTATACATTTGTGACCGTGTACGTCCATGTATGGCCAATGCTTTAATGCCCACATCCTGCAAACGTTCGGCAACTTCTTCAATATTGCGGGTATTATCATCCCAGCCCAGTCTTGTTTTAACAGTGACCGGCAACGATGTTGATTTGACAACAGCCGAGGTCAGTCGCACCATCAGGTCGATATCTTTTAATACACCCGCACCGGCACCTCTTAATGCAACTTTTTTTACCGGGCAACCAAAGTTTATATCCAGCAGGTCCGGATTGGTGACATCCACAATTTTCGCCGCCATCGATAAGCTTTCTTCATCGCCGCCAAATATCTGAATGCCAACAGGCTTCTCGTAATCGAAGATGTCGAGTTTCTTACGGCTTTTGATGGCATCCCTTATCAGTCCCTCAGAAGAAATGAATTCAGTGTACATCAGGTCAGCGCCTTTGTCCTTGCAAACGGCACGGAAAGGCGGATCGCTGACATCCTCCATAGGTGCGAGAAGCAGTGGAAAATCCGGAAGTGATATGTTGCCTATTTTTATCATGTTGCTTTTGATCACTGATCGCCGTCTGTTGAAAATGCCGCATTAAATAAATATCGTCCGGGCAAGGGTCATCTGACAACGGTCAACTATTTTTGAGCCTGCGAATTTACACCATTATTGCCGAAAATTATGAATGACAACGATTCTAAGGGGATTTCCTATACGGCCGGATTTTTTATGTTGATTGCGTTTGCGGTAGCGGGATTGATACTGGCAGAACTAATATCAAAACCAATATGGGTGGAAATGACCGGTAAAAAAGCCGAACTTTTTGTGAATAAAACCTTTGCGCCTGAAGATAGCAATGCTCTTAAAATTATACAGGCCATCAGCGTAGTTATTGGCCTTTTTTTACCCGCGATACTGACTGCCTTTGTACTCAACCGGAAGCCAATACAGTTAATGGGCTTTTCTACGCAGGGAATCAAACTCAGCCAGGTTGGATTAGTCATATTATTGCTTGGAGCTTCTTTACTGGTTTCTACTTCTTTATCTTATCTAACTACTATTCTTCCATTGCCGGAAAGTTGGAGGACCTGGTTTGACAAACTGGAGGACATTTATAACACACAGGTCTCCGTAATTGTAAACCTGAAGGATAGTAAAGATTATATTCTCTCTTTAATCATAATGGCATTCGTGCCGGCACTTTGTGAAGAAGCATTCTTTCGCGGTGGATTGCAAAATTTTTTAACCCGTGGCACCGGCAAACCCTGGCTATCGATTATAGTAGTGAGCGCCTTATTCAGCCTGGTGCATTTTTCGGGCTATGGATTTTTATCCCGTTTTTTCCTTGGAATTGTGCTTGGAGCTTTGTTCCACTATTCAGGGAAACTCTGGCTTAGTATCCTGGCGCATTTCATAAATAACGCGCTGGCGATTACGGTACTGTATATTTCCATTCAACAAGGGAAATCTTTGCAGGAGGCGATAAAACAGGATGCGGCCAGTTTTTGGGGTATAGTGGCAGTGCCCGTAGTGATCGGCTTATTTTATTTATTTAAAAATATTTCCGTCCGGCGGCGTATTGTTTAGTAAGAGCGGAAGCTAAAAGTTGTTGCAGGCCGACAAACCCTTCACAACCTATAAACTCAAAACTTTAAAACTCTTCAACCAGGCATGGCATTTAACTGGCCAACTTTCAGGACAAGGGCATTAACGGCTATCGTCTTTGCGGCAGTGATGCTGGCGGGCTTATTATGGAATCACTGGAGTTTTTTGATATTGTTTTCAGTTATTCATTTTGGTTGCTGGTGGGAATACCTGCGACTGATTGAAAAAATTTATACAACTTCTTTACATATTTATACTAAGCTGGGGTTGATGCTGATGGGCTATGCAATAATGCTGTGGTTCTGTGGACCTGCTTATAATATCGCGGGGTATGGCTTGAAAGAAAATTTTTCATTTCCGTTTTCTTTGGCGGGGATTGTCTTATTGGTAATTGGCATTTTTCAAAAGAATCCTGTCATTCTAAAGTCTTTTGCCGCAGCAGCATTGGGGTTACTTTATATTTCATTGAGTTGGGGATTGATGATGGATTTTAGAAGTATGAATATCGGTTGGCTCGACAGAAATCAGGGGTATTTAGACATGGGCTGGATTTTACCTTGTGTAATTATTGTTTCTATTTGGATCAATGATACCATGGCTTACATAGTCGGATCATTAATTGGTAAGACTCCACTCTCCAAAATCTCTCCTAAAAAAACCTGGGAAGGCACTATTGGAGGAATTATTCTTGCGATAGTTGTTATATGGTTATTAGGAACAACGCTGGTAAAGATCAATCCAGCGAGTGTAATTTCCATTGCTGCCATTGCTGCTGTTGCAGGCACATTTGGCGATCTTCTTGAATCCAAACTTAAGCGTATGGCCGGAGTAAAAGACAGTGGTCAAATCATGCCGGGGCATGGAGGTTTTATGGATAGATTCGATTCTTTATTATTAGCAACTCCATTCGTGTGGCTATATGTACATTTTGTTATGTCCTGATTTATTAAGGCTACTGATAAAAGGTTTACCAAATTGTGTGGTTATTAGTTGAAGCAAGGGCTGTGTGTGGTTCCTCTCATTTGGAGAGGTTAGGTGAGGCCCCGATTTCACTATATTTGCAGCTCAATATTCAACCTGATGACCATCCACAAAGAAGGATACCCGACACTTGCCTGGAGTGCTATAGTTTTAGGCATTATTAACCTGCTTTCATTCTATCTTTTAAGCTTTCCCTACCCGGTTATTACCGCCCTGATAGCTATTGTGACGCTGGGTCTTTTTATATTCCTGATTTCTTTTTTTCGTGTTCCAAAAAGAGTACATACGATCAATGAGAATGCTATTATCGCTCCTGCAGATGGTAAAGTAGTGGTCATAGAAGAAGTACAGGCCGATGAATATTTTACAGATCGCCGGATACAGGTTTCTATTTTTATGAGCCCTTTGAATGTGCATGTAAACCGTAACCCTGTCAGCGGTGAAGTGATCTATAGCCAGTATCACAAGGGGAAATATTTGGTAGCGTGGCATCCTAAATCTTCAACAGAAAATGAACGTCATAGTGTGGTGTACCGCAAAGACGGAAAAGAAATTTTGATCAAACAAATAGCCGGTGCGCTGGCTAAACGTATTGTCAATTATTTACAGGCCGGCCAGCAGGTAAAGCAAACTGAAGAAATGGGTTTTATCAAATTTGGTTCACGTGTTGATATACTATTACCACTGGATGCTAAAATACATGCGAAGATCGGTGACAAGCCACAAGGTGGGGTGACCGTGATTGCGGAATGGTAGCCCGCCAGGAGGTTCACGGCAGCTGGGCTCGGTCATCGTCTTATAGCTCAACCTTTTTGTTAGAATATCCCCTACAAGTATTTCAAAAATTGTTCTTAACTAGTAACTTTAAGAAAAAAGCTATCATGGGTACAATTGAAATGCGGAAAAAGGTGAAAAAATTTATTGATGAAGCAGATGATCATGTCGTTAAGTTAATTTATTCTATGCTGGAAGCTGACAGGGAAGAGGATTGGTGGGCTGGCTTGCCAAAAGATATCCAAAAAAGCGTTTTAAAAGCGGAAAAGGAATTAAGAGACGGTAAGGGTGTGCCACACGAAGTAGTGATGAAAAAATATAGCAAATGGCTTACAAAATAACCTGGTCGCCGGAAGCCATTAAAACATTTGATGCGATTGTCCATTATATTTCCACGAATTTTACAAATAAGGAAGTTGCTGTTTTCATCAGTAGCGTGAATAGACGATTGTTAGCTATGGCCCATTTCCCCAAAACATCCCGTAAGCTTAGTCATGGTTCTATGCGGAGAAAGGCGGTTATTCACAAACGAACTGTCCTAATCTATACAATACGGGAAAGAAAAAAAGAGATTGAACTACTTTCTTTCTTTGACACTCGTCAAAACAGCAGATGGTCAAAGGGTAATTAAAATATTCCTTCCAATTCTTTTAACGAGGTTACTGTATAAGTGGGTTTGATAACTGTGCTGATCCCGGTATGATTCACAAAAACCTGGTCGATGCCGGCATTGATAGCTCCTTGTATATCCACATCAATCGTATCGCCGATCATGATGCTGCTCGCAGGATTCGCATTGGCTTTCTGAAAGGCAAATTCAAAAATTGCTATATTGGGTTTTAAACTGTTTGATCCCTCCGAGGTGATGACCTCTTTGAAAAAAATATCAAGACCTGAATATTTCAGTTTGCTGTGCTGCACTTTTTCAAACCCGTTGGTGATCAAATGCAATTCATAATTTTTGTTAAGCAGCCATTGCAATATCTCCTTGGTATGCGGGAATAAAATAGTTCTGGTTGGAAGCAGCTCTAAAAACTGAACATTCATTGCCTGCGCAAGCGTTTCATCGGCAATTTTAAAATCCAGTAAGGCCAGCCTCATTCTTTTTACCCGAAGTTCGTCCTGTTTGATATACCCTTTTCGATAACGTTCCCAAAGCATTTCATTGTACCACAGGTAATTTTTATAAAACAACTCAAAATCATCAATCCCCCTTTTTTTCAGTTGCAGATCTTCGTACAATATTTCAAGGGTAGCACGGGCATTGGCTTCAAAATCCCAAAGGGTATGGTCAAGGTCAAAGAAAAGATGCTTGTATTTGCCCCCATCTCCGCCAGCTGGCGGATTGTTTGGGATATTCTTTGTTTCAATTAACATTCTTTATTTCCAGTGTTAAGTTTGCAAAATACGAACTACAGGATAAGAAGTACGATTTGCTTAAAAAAAATGTTCGTACTTCGCATTTCAAAGTTTAGTGTTATGAATATCGTTATTACCGGTGCGTCAAAAGGGATTGGAAAAGCTATTACCGAAAAATTCGCGGATGATAAACAAGGGCATACTTTTTTCTTATGTTCCCGTAATGCTCAAACATTAAAAACATTGTGCAAAGAATTGCAGGGACGTTTCCCGAGAACCAATATTTTCACCCAGGCCTGCGATCTGAGCATTGTTGAAGAGGTAAAAAGATTTGGTGAATGGGTATTGAAGGAGGCAAGTAAGATCGACATACTGGTAAATAATGCCGGCGTTTTTACCCCGGGCAATGTGCACGATGAAGAAGAGGGGATGCTTGAAAAAACCATGCAGGTAAATTTATTCGCTCCCTATCATCTTACCCGAATATTACTGCCGGTCATGATCCGGCAAAAAAGTGGACATATTTTTAATATTAGTTCTATTGCGGCTCTGCAGGCTTATCCAGGTGGAGGCGCCTACAGCATCAGCAAGTTTGCATTGGATGGGTTCTCCAAAAACCTTCGGCACGAAATGAAAACGCATGGTATCAAAGTCACTTCAGTTGTTCCCGGCGCCACGTATACCGATTCATGGAGCAGCAGTGGTATCAGTACGGATCGCTTTATGAAAGTAGAGGACATTGCCAAAATGATCTATGCCGCTTCGCAACTTTCTCCGCAAGCATGTGTTGAAGATATTATTATCAGGCCCCAGCTGGGTGACCTGTAGCCATTAAAACCCAATTCAGCCCTGTCATAAATTTTAAGATAGTCTTTGTAGCGACTGACTTATTTTTATCTTCTTTATGATCAAAAGACTTGTGTTCATAGGTTTTATGCTTTCTGTCTGTATCGCAGTAAGGGCACAAGTGGCTTTTCAAACCATTGTGACACAGGGGCCGGTGGTTGCCGGTGAATCTTTCCAGGTACAGTATGTGATCAGTGAGTTGGAAAAAGCCGACGAATTCTTCGCTCCCGATTTCAACCAATTTCGTTATGTAAGTGGTCCCAATATATATGAAGCTTCTGTTTTGGGTGCTAACGGCGCACAAAAATTGAAGAACATCGTTTATACGCTGGTAGCCATTCGTCCCGGAAAGTTTATTATCCCCGGTGCTTCCGCCAGGGTTCGCGATAAGCTGATAAAAAGTGAAAGCGTATGGCTGGAAGTGATCAGTAAAAAGGATGCTGCCAGGAAAGGGAGAATGGATGTGGTTGAAACCAATTCAGATTATTTTTTAGGTCCGGATGAGGACCCGTATGAAAAAATGCAGCGTAACCTTTTTATGAAAGTGCTCGTGGATAAAAGGGCTTGCTTTGTCGGCGAACCGGTGACGGCCACTTTCAAATTATATTCAAGACTGGAATCGAAATCGGACATAGTAAAAAATCCCGGGCTTTATGGTTTTACCGTACAGGATATGATCAGCCTAGCCGACAGGCTCGCTACTACAGAAACCATTAATGGGAAAAAATTTGATGTTCATGTAGTGCGTAAAGTGCAACTGTATCCTTTGCAGCAAGGTATTTTCAATATCGACGCCATGGAAGTGCGCAATAAGGTTGAATTTTCAAAAAGTGCCGTGTCGAAAAAAACGGAACAGGAGATCGCAGAAGGGGTTTTCCCTCATAAAGAGATTGCTGATCGTTCGAATACCGTCGTGTATGAGAATAACATGAGTACCGAACCGGTTGCGATCACCGTTAAACCCACTCCGGCCAAAAGCAAACCCGAGGACTATACGGGTGCTACAGGAAATTTCAGGATATCTGCTTTACTGGAAAAAAATGGGCTGGCAAAAAATGAGGAAGGCGATCTCATAATTACGATCAGCGGTAAAGGAAATTTCACCCAATTATCCGCACCGGTCATTCAATGGCCAGCCGGCATAGAAGGATTTGAACCGACGGTAGTAGATTCATTGGATCATGAACACGCACCATTAAACGGCAAGAGGGTTTTTCATTTCCGGTTTGTATCCGCCAAACCCGGTAATTATGTATTACCCGCTGCAGGGTTTTCTTATTATAACCCCGATAGTAATAATTATAAGACAATCCTGACGCAGCCGGTAAATGTCAGTATAAGTATTAAAGAAAAAAGTACGACGACAATTGAGACCGGCGATACAAAGACAAATAGGTACAATAATCATTGGAAATGGTGGCTGCCAGGCGCGGTATTATTTACTGTCATCGCTATCCTTCTTATTTGGCTCAGGAAAACCAGGTCCACTAAAAAACAAGTTCCCGTTGCTGAGACGTCCAATACTGTTGTTTCTGTTGCTGAGATCTTAAAACGGTCTCATACTTTTAGTGATGCGGATGATAAAACCTTTTATTCCGTGCTGCGAACTTGTATCTGGTTTTTTTTCACCCAGCATTTTGGATTGACGGGCAGTAAAATGAACCGGTCGGACCTGGCTGAAGTAATGCAAAAGAAAAATATTGATGAGGTAAGTCAAAAAACTATACTTGAAATACTGGATCAATGTTCAACCGGGGTGTTTACCAATGCAGAGGATACGACAGACAAAAAAAGATTGCTGGACGAAACAAAAAATGTGCTGGTGAAAATCAATAGTCAATTGAAGATTTGATCCCTGTCAGCTTACTAACCCGGTAATCCCTCATTATTCGCAGATCACTCCGAATACTTATATCCCACGCCCCTCACCGAATGAAAGTACTTCGGATTACGACTATCCTGTTCAAAATATTTCCGGAAGTTGAGGATAAAATTATCAATGGTCCTGGTGGTAGGATAAACATTGTAACCCCATACAGCCTGTAATATTTTCTCTCTCGGCACTACTTCATTCTTGTTTTCAATTAGCAGTTTCAGGAGCATGGTTTCTTTCTTGCTCAACTGAATTTTCTGACCCGATTTGGTAGAAGCTTCCTGCGCTTTAAAGTCAATGATATTATCACCAAAGGAATAGCTGTTTCCAACAGACGACTTATCCTGCAGTTTTTTATTTTTATTGATCAGTTTGTTTACCCTCAGTAATAATTCTTCCAGGTTAAATGGCTTGGTAAGGTAGTCGTCGGCGCCTTTTTTAAGACCCAGTACACGATCGGCACTGCTGTTTTTTGCGCTAAGGATCAGTATCGGTACTTCGTTATTACTGATTCGAATGGATTCCGCGACACTGATGCCATCCATTTCCGGTAACATCACATCCAATATGATCAGGTCGAAATATTCGCCGTTCACCGTATTCAACGCCGCGGCGCCATCAAAAGCCGAAGTAACGTCATAACCTTCCAGCTCCAGGTTAAGTTTCAGCGCTTCGTGCAAATTTTCCTCATCTTCCACTAAAAGAAT